>UQPV01000019.1 GCA_900543035.1 uncultured Solobacterium sp. | reverse complement strand
CACGAAAGAGAGCATGTGGGATTTATTGATGAAGTATTTGTGTCCGCGCGACTTTAGGCGCGGGGAAATGGAGGAAAGAATGAGCGTTTGTACACAAGTACAGGGGCAATTTATTCGCGAATCCCACCGGTATATGTTATACTGAACATATATTGATATTGACGATTTGCGATGAAACAGGAGTGATCAAGATGAATATTCATGAATCTGGAGAAGACTATTTAGAGGCCATCCTGAAGCTGAAACAGGAACATGGCACGGTGCGTTCGATCGACATTGCCAGGGAGCTCAACTATTCCAAGCCCAGCGTATCCAGGGCGATGGGGATCCTGAAGGAACGCGGCCTTATCCATATAGAGGAGCGGGAGATCACGCTGACGGAGGAAGGCATGAAGATCGCTGAGCGCATTTATGGCCGCCACCGTTTCCTGCAGAAGTTTCTCTGTGAGCTTGGCGTAGATCCGCAGACGGCGGAAAATGATGCCTGCAGGATGGAGCATGTCCTCAGCGAGGACAGCTATCAGAAGCTGAAGCAGTTCGTCGAGGAGCACCGCAGACAGTAAGTGACGGTCAGGTCCGGGAAAAGATCCCGGACTTTTTTTTCATGTGTGCGAGGGGAGAAACGGAAAACAGGCGTATCAGGTAAAGGAAGGCAAGAGAATGGTCTGTCTCTGTCGAGGCAGACGGAAAGGAGTGAAAGGATGAAAAGGGTTTTGAAAAGACTGGGAACGCTGATGATCATCTGCGTCCTGTGCCTGAGCCAGTCTGTTCAGCTTCCGCTGCAGGCGCGTCAGATCGTGCCTGCTGAGGCAGAAGCGAAGATGGAGGTGAAGATCTCTCCGACGGATCTGATCCGCAGCGGATTCAAGGTGCGGGTCGAGACCCCCAAGGGGCTCCATACTGATTATGACAACAAGTGGGTCATCAAGATGAGCGAAAAGAGCAACACCGGCTATGACAGCTGCGTCTATTCACGGATCTGGATCAACGATCAGCGCGTCTATTGCGTAGATCCGCTTACGAATGCGGTCGACGGATCGCAGGATTATGACGATATCTCCTTTGGCGCGTATGTCACTGATGCGTCCGTCCGTCAGAAGCTGTCATACATCACAGCGCTGGGCTATGGCTTTCAGGGCGACACGTCGCATGAGATGGACTTTGCCACACAGGTCTGTATCTGGAGGACTCTGCATGAATGGAAGCCCGGGCAATACCCGTCCATCAGCCATATCCATGCGGACATCCAAAAGAAGATCTCCCAGATCGAATCCCGTCTGGCACTGATGGAAAAGGAGGTCTCTTTCCATGGGACACAGGTGAAGCTGCATGCGCTGGGCGAGGAGGATGCCGTGACGCTGTGCGATGAACATGGCTTGTTCCAATGGTATGTCCCTTCTGAGATCAGCGAGGGCCTGCATGTCGAGCAGGATGGGAATGCGCTGCGCATCTGGGTGGACCAGGAAATGGAGACAGGCAAGGTGACCTTCAGCTGCCTGTATGAAAACGCCTCAGCGATCATCCCTGTCGTGTTTGACAGCCCGACTTCTCAGGATGTGATGACGCTTGGCCGACCTTCGCCGAAGCTGGCAGAGGTCAGCGTGGAGGTCAGGGTCAACGGCGCTTTGCGGATCTTGAAGAAGGATGCTCAAAGCAAAGAGATGATCGAGATCGCCGGCGTGCAGTTCGGCGTCTATCGGGCATCAGATGGTCAGCTGGTCGAAGTGATCGAGACAGATGAGAGCGGAACGGCGCAGATAGACGCCTTGCCATATGGCGACTATGAGATCAGGGAACACAAGGCGCCGTATGGATATGTCCTGAACACAGCGCCGATCAAGGTGAGCATCGGAGAAGATGGGGAGCATGAGACCTTGCCGGATGGAAAGACGCCGTTGATCTGCGTGACGGTGGAAAATGAGCAGACAGAGGTCCGCTTTCACAAGCTGGACGCCTCCACAGGGGCGTTTCTGGCAGGCGCTGAATTGCGCATCTATCCGGAAGATGATCCGAAGACGATCCTGAAGCAATGGACGAGCGCAGACGCGCCTGAGGTGGTGCGCGGGCTCCCTTGCGGACAGCGGCTGATCCTGGAAGAGACGTCTGCGCCATATGGCTTTGCCTGCAGCGAGAAGATCGTGTTTGAGCTCGATGAAGATGGCCGTGTCTATGTGTACGATGAGGAGGGAGACCGTCATGCTGTGCAGGATGCAACGGTCACGATGGAGGATGAGCTGGTCAAGGGCAAGCTGAGCTGGCAGAAGACAGGCAGCCTTTATCAGCGGAATGAAAAGCAGGAGAGCGAATTTGGGACGATGCTCACGCCAGTGTGGGAAGAAGGTACGCTGAGCGG
Source organism: uncultured Solobacterium sp. (assembly GCA_900543035.1). Taxonomy (GTDB): domain Bacteria; phylum Bacillota_I; class Bacilli_A; order Erysipelotrichales; family Erysipelotrichaceae; genus Merdibacter; species Merdibacter merdipullorum. Next base: position 40,606 of record UQPV01000019.1, on the reverse strand, counting down.
CGCGCAGATCGCCATCTTCGCTGCAGAGGACATCACGGTGGGCGGCGTGACCTATGCGAAGCAGGATGAGCAGGTAGCGGTGCTGGAATCCGGCAGCGCCCCTGTGCAGTCGCCGGACCTGCTTTGCGGCAAGTATTATTATGTGGAGACCAGGACGCTGCCGGGGCATGTCATCGATCGTCAGCGTCACCCCTTTGAGATCAAGGACGATGAGAGCACGGAACTGCAGCTGGTGTCTGACCGCCTGCATAATGCGCATGTCCGCATCCGCCTGCAGTTTCACAAGCAGATGGAGGAGCCGCAGTACAGCGAGCTGGGCGACGCGCTCGCGAACGTGCGCTTTGGGATCTTTGCGGTGTCGGATATCTGCTTCAGCGATGGCAGCATCGGCATCCCGGCCGGACAGTTGATCAGTGTAAGCGGCGTGGATGCGCAAGGGATGCTCGAGGACTGTCCGGATCTTCCGCAGGGCGATTATGTGCTCAGGGAGCTGGCGACAGATGAGCGATATCAGCTGTCAGAAACGGAATATCCATTTACGGTCAGCTTCGGCCAGGAAGATGTCTCCATGATCACGATCGCGCTGGGCGATGCGGTCAACGTGCTCAAACGCGGGAGCATAGAGCTGATCAAGGCAGATGCAGAGGATGGCAGCTTGCTGGAAGGCGCGCGCTTTGCGCTTTATGCGGATGCGGCATTGCAGGATCTGGTCATGGAGGGAGAGAGCGGTCCGGATGGACGGATCGTGTTTGACGATCTGGAATTCGGCGATTATTGGATCGTGGAGGAACAGGCGCCTTATGGCTATGCGCGCACGGATGACATCTATCATGTACAGATCAGCGATGATCATCAGCAGCTGCAGCTGCGCGTGGAGAATGAGGCGGTCTTGAGCGATCTGAAAATACAAAAGGTCGATTCAGCGAGCGGCGAGCCGATCAAGGGGCGCGATTTCGTATTCGGGCTGTATGCGGATGAGGCGTGCAAGACGCTGATCATGAAGGCGCACGCGGATCAGGAGAGCGCAACGGCAGTGTTTTCCGGACTGCGCTATGGCACCTATTACCTGAAAGAGCTGCAGGCGCCTGAAGGCTATCAGCCATCAAACGAAGTGAGCAAGATCGTGTTAGATGAAGATACGCCGGGCGTGTCACAGACCGTCTTGATCCGCATCGAGAATACGCGTAAGCCGAAGACTGCGGCGAACAGCACAGCTCTGCCATGGGCAGCGCTTTCTGCAGGATCTATCTTGGCAGCCGCATGGCTGAGGAGGAAGCATAGGGCGCATTGACGTGCCGAGGAGCCTTCGCGTGAAGCGGGGGCTTTTTGTCATGTCCGGACAGCAGGCGCATAGAATGGTAAGGAGCGCGAGGCTCAGGTTTTGTCGGAAACCGTCAGGGAAACTTGCTTGACGTAATGTGGCAGGACCGTAGTATAATGAGAACAATGGATGTATGGAAAGGAGGAGCAATCATGATCTATACACTGACACTGAATCCCTCACTGGATTATCTGGTGGAAATGGAAAAGCTGATGCCGGGGAAGATCAACCGCGCAGACAGCGAGGAAATTTTTTATGGCGGAAAGGGTGTGAATGTTTCCATCATGCTGAAGCATCTGAACGTCGATTCCATCGCGCTTGGCTTCACGGCCGGCGTGACGGCAGAGCTGTTTGAGAACGGTGTGCGCTCCTGCGGCGTTACCCCTTCCTTTCTGCGCGTCAAAAACGGTTTTACCCGGATCAATGTCAAGATCCTCGATGAAGAGGAAACAGAGGTGAACGGACAGGGACCGCAGCCGGACGCGGAAGAGATCGGCACGCTGATGTCCATGCTGGATCGTCTTGGGGAAGGCGATGTGCTGGTGATGGCGGGCAGCGTGCCGAAGAGCGTGCCTGACACCATCTATGCGCAGATCATGAGGCGGCTCAGCGGCAGAGGCGTGCTGTGCATCGTGGATACCAGCGGAAGCCCCTTCCTGCATGTGCTGGAGGAAAAGCCGTTTCTGATCAAGCCGAGCCTTCGGGAGCTGGAGGAGATCTTCCACTGCCCGATGAAAGAAGGCGTGCTGCTCTCCAGCATGATCGCTCTTGCGCAGCGCGGCGTCCGCAATGTGCTCGTGTCATGCGGCGAGCATGGCGCATATCTTCTGGATGAGCATGGCGGGTTTTATTACGGGAAGAGCCCGGCAGGACGTGTCATCAATACGGCAGGAGCCGGAGACGCGATGGTCGCTGGTTTCCTGAAGGGATGGCTGCAGACTTCCGATTATGCGCTGGCCTTCAAAAGAGGAATCGCCGCAGGCAGCGCGTCAGCGTTCTCCAGAGGCATGGCAGACGCAGAGGCGGTAAAGAAGCTGTATGCGAAAGTGCATATCGAAGTGATGAGAGAGCCGGTGATGGAAGGCTGAGAAAACTGGGAGGGGATCTCAGTTTTTTTTCGTGCTGTGGACACGGCTCTTGACAGGCAGATGGTCCGAAAAACGCCATGACAGAGAAAGTTGAAATTTTTGACAAAAAAATTGAAAAAAGGGGTTTACAAAGGATAGGATGTGTTGTATATTATTAGAGCAAACGCGGAGGTGGTGAAACGGCAGACACGCTGTCTTCAGGCGGCAGTGCCCACAAGGCGTGAGGGTTCAAATCCCTTCCTCCGCACCATATGCAAAGTAAGCCTTCAAACGAAGGCTTTTCTTTTTATCCGAAAGACAAAATTTGTGTAAATTGTACTGGAAATTCATTTCGGCATATAGTATAATACTACTCGTAACGATGCCGTGGTGGAATGGCAGACACGCTACTTTGAGGGGGTAGTGGGGCAACCCGTGTGAGTTCAAGTCTCATCGGCATCACCATTTGTAAAGGAAGCATGCAGCGGCGTGCTTTTTTTCGTTCTTCACCAAACCGACACATAAATGGGAGGAGAACATGTTATACTGATAAAGATAAGGAGAGATGAAGAAATGAATCAGAAAAAGAGAACCAGGGCCGGAACGATCGCGCTCTATGTCCTGGCCGTGCTGCTGCTGTGCTATGGCGTCTATATGATGTATTCCGCATATGATTACGTCTCACAGTATTACGCGTATCAGGGGATGGACATCGGTTCTAATCTTGCGGAGGCTGTCCAGTACATGGTCTCCCAGTCTTACCTGTATCTGTGCTTTGCGCTGTTGTTCTATGTGGCTGGCGTCATCCTGCAGAAGCTGAATGATCTGCATGCCTGCCTGATCCCGCAGGAACAGCCGGAGCCGGCAGATGCGCAGGAAGCGGCTGCGGAAACCGACAAGCAGGAAGCAGCTGTGGAAAACAGCGTGCAGGAAACGGCCGAGGATGAGCCGGCAGCCGGTTTCGTGGAAGCGAGCGAAGAGGCTGAGGAACAGGAAGGACGTCCTGCGGATGAAGGAGAAGACACGCAGGAGGCGGAAGCTGATCCGAAAGCAGAGGACGAAGACCGGCAAGAGGAAGACAAACAGGACGAATAAGCAAAAAGTCATATCATCGGGACTGACCCGGCGATATGACTTTTTTTGCGTTTATTTTGCCGCGTTCCTCTCAAAATAAGAGATGAGGGCGTCGGTGATCCTCTCGCTTGCCCTGCCGTCGCCGTAAGGGTTCACCGCGTTGGCCATAGCGGCGTAAGCGTGGGGATCATCCAAGAGGATGGATGTCTCGCGGACGATCGAGTCGGTATCGGTGCCGACCAGCTTCAGCGTTCCTGCCGCGATGCCTTCCGGGCGTTCGGTCGTATCTCTCAGCACGAGGACCGGCTTGCCCAGGCTCGGCGCTTCTTCCTGGATCCCGCCGCTGTCGCTCAGGATCAGATAGGCGTGACGGATGAGGTTGTGGAAATCGTAGACCTCCATCGGTTCGCTGATCAATACCTGGCTGCAGCCGTCCAGGCATTCATGTGCCAGCTTGCGGATGTTCGGGTTCATGTGGCAGGGATAGATCACCCGGATGTCCGGATAAGTCTCGCAAAGCGTGCGTACGGCCGCATAGATCTGTCTCAGTCCCTGGCCCTGATTTTCCCGCCGGTGCGCGGTCAGCAGGAGGATGCGGTGCCCGTCGGCCCATCGCAGCGCCTCATGGTCATACGCCTCGCATTCGGTGAGCTTCAGCGCGTCGATGGCCGTGTTTCCGGTCACGATGATCTGCTCTTCCCTGATGTGTTCCTGCAGAAGGTTGTCCCGGCTGGTCGCTGTCGGGGCAAAGTGAAGGTCAGCCATGCGGGAGACGAGCTGACGGTTCATCTCCTCCGGATAAGGGGAATACTTATGATAAGTACGCAGCCCTGCCTCGACATGCCCGATGGCGATCTGTTGATAGAACGCGGCGAGCGCGGCTGCGAAGGTCGTCGTGGTATCGCCGTGGACCAGGATCATGTCGGGCTTCTCATCCTGCAGCACAGGTGTCAGCCGCTCCAGGATGTCGCAGGTGATGCTGTGCAGGGTCTGGCCGTGCTTCATGATGTTCAGATCATGATCGGGCTTGATCTTGAATGTCTCCAGCACGCTGTCCAGCATCTCTCTGTGCTGGGCGCTGATGCAGACGATGCCTTGCAGCTGGGGATGCTGTTCGATCGCGTGGATGACCGGTGCCATCTTGATGGCCTCCGGCCGGGTGCCGAAAATACACATGACTTTATACATGAGGATCCTCCTTTTGGTCGCTTCATTTTATGAGTCCATATTAGCGGGTATGCGGCAGCCAAACATCATCAGAGGAACAAGTTATCGTAAAGAAACGGTAAAGAAGTGATGTGACGACGATTGCTTAACAGAATCTTAACGATATCATTACTGAGCGGTGAATAAACAGACCCGTGTCTGTTGGTATATTCTAGGGAGAAAAGATGGTGAGCTGATGAAGGAAATTACCGTGCTCGGCGTCAGGCTGAGCGTGACAAGCAAAGAAGAGATCCGCCGTGCGGTCAAGGCCGCTGTCGACAACAGGCAGAAGCTGGCGATGGTCGCTGTCAATGCCCGCAAGATCGTACGAGCCGTTGAGCATGAGGAGACCCGCAGGCTGCTGGATACGTTTGATGTGTTTCTGGCAGACGGCGCCGCTGTCGTGAAAGCTGCGCAGGAGCCGGTCGAACGGATCACCGGCGTGGATCTGATGGAAGATCTCTGCGCGCATGCCGCGGATCTCGGTCTCAGCATCTTTTTATATGGCGCCCTCCTGTCCAACAACCTGAAGGCCCAGGAGGTGCTGCGTTCCCGCTATCCCGATATCCGCATCGTCGGTCATTGCAGCGGATATGAAGACGACGATGTCGTCGAACAGATCAACGCCAGTCAGGCGAACATCGTCTTCGTCGCCAAAGGGACACCGGCCCAGGAGAGATGGATCGCGGAAAACAAGGAAAAAACGTGCGCGAATGTATATCTGGGGGTCGGCGGAGCATTTGATATACTGAGCGGCTCCCTCGTCCGGGCGCCGCGCTGGATCCAGAACCTCGGATTCGAGTGGCTGTTCCGCATGGTGCTGGAACCCAGACGTTTTTCACAGCTGCCGGAGCTGTTCCGGTTTGAACGAATGATCAGAAAAGAGAGAAAGAAGAGACAGGTGAATGAAAATGAAAGCAGAGAAGAGAGAAATCAGTGTAGTTGGACTGGGGTATATCGGTCTGCCGACGGCGGTGGTCCTCGCTCAGGCGGGCCATCTGGTCAAGGGATACGACGTCAATCCGAGCGTGAGGGAAAGCCTGAGTGAGGGCAGGATCCACATCGTGGAAAACCACCTTCAGGAAGCATTTTCCGCCGTGCAGCAAAGCGGCAATCTGCGCATCACCAGCGAGCTGGAGCCTTCGCAGATCTATATCCTGTGCGTGCCGACGCCGTTTTTGGAAGGAGAGGTCAAACGCGCGGATCTCAGCTATGTGCGTTCCGCGGCCAAGCTCGTCGCTTCTGTGCTGAAGGAAGGCGACCTGGTCATCCTGGAATCGACCGTTCCGCCGCACACGACGCAGATGATGAGCGAGGTGCTGGCAGAGGAGAGCGGTCTGCCGATGGGCAGCTTCTATACGGCGCATTGCCCGGAGCGGGTGCTTCCTGGCCGCATCCTGTATGAGCTCGAACACAATGACCGCATCATCGGTTCGTCCGATCCGCGTGCCGCTCAGATGACCAAGGAATTATATGAGACCTTTGTCAAGGAAGGGCACTGTTTGACTTGTGATGATGTGACCGCGGAGATGTGCAAGCTGGTGGAAAACACTTACCGGGACATCAATATCGCCTTTGCCAATCAGCTCAGCGAGATCTGCGCTGTCGCAGGCATCGATGTGCATGAGCTGATCGCGCTGGCCAACCGCCATCCGCGGGTCAACATCCTGAGCCCGGGACTGGGCGTGGGCGGACACTGCCTTGCGGTCGATCCATGGTTCCTGGTGGAGCGCTATCAGGAAGATGCTTCGCTGATCCATGAAGCGCGAGTGATCAACGATGGCAAGCCGCGCTGGGTCATGGAACAGATGGAAAAGCAGCTGAAGGGCGATCACAGCGAAAAGATCGGCATCCTGGGCATGGCATATAAGCCGGACATCGATGATATGCGGGAAAGCCCGTCTTTGCATCTTGCGCATCTGCTGCAGGAAAAAGGCTATGCGGTGTATGGCTGTGAGCCGAATTCCACCGCGGATACGCTGGAGGGCATCCCGCTGCTTTCGCTCGATGAATGCCTGGATGTCTGCGACCATGTGGTCATTGCGCTGGGACACCGCGAATTTCTGAGCCCGCAGGCAAGGGCGAAGATCCTCAGCGTCCCGCATTATGACTGCATCGGATTTGAACAAGGAGAAAAACGGTGATGCGATGAAAAAGATATTGATCTATGGGGACGTCGATCTGAACCTGATCGATGGCTCCAGCGTGTGGCTGGTCAATCTGGCACGGCTGTTAAGCATGGATGAGGAGATCATGGTGGATATCCTGCTCAAGAAGCGGATCCGCAATGAGCGCCTCGTCCGTGAGCTGCGCGGCATTTACCGGGTCCGATTGCTGTATGTGAAAAACTATATCGACAGACTGACGGAGGTGGATGCGGGCAATATCGTGAAGGTGATCAGCCGCATCGACGCGCTGCGGGACTATGCCTGCTTCATTATCCGCGGTATGGGCGTGATGAAGCCGCTGCTGCATTCTCCGCTGATCGATCGGGTGGTGCCATATCTGACCGATTTCTGCCATGACAGCGAACAGATCAGCGATGCGGAGAAAGATTTTCTGCGCACGCTGTATGAGCGGGTGAAGGTCTATCTGGTGCAGACAGACGCCATGAAACGCTATCTGCAGCAGGTGCTGGGCGTGGACGGCGCCAAATACCGTGTGCTCTATCCGATCGTGTTCCCGTTTCCGCAGGCTGAACGAGAGCGCGGTTCGCTGATCTATGCCGGAAAGATCGCAAGAGACTGGAACATCATCGAGCTGCTGGACATCATGGAAGAGCTGAAGAACAGCGATCCAGACATCACGCTGCATATGGTCGGCGATAAGGTCAACCGCGACATGGCGGAGGAAAAAGAGGAGATCTTCCGCCGGCTTAACGAAGGAGAGAACATCCAGTTTTACGGCTCGCTTTCCCGCGGCGATCTGCGGGAGGTGATGAGCCGCTGCGAGCTGGGCTATGCATTCCGTTCCACCCGGGTGGACCATGACGGCTCGCTTGAGGTCTCCGTCAAGCTGCTCGAATATCTTCAGGCCGGCATCCCGATGGTGCTTCGCCGAAGCGCCATGCATGAGGAGATCCTCGGCAGCGATTATCCGCTGTTTGCGGAGAGCGAGCAGGAATGCCTGGAAAAGATCCGCTGGGCGTTTGCAGGAAACCGGATCGAACGTCTGCGCGAACAGCTGAACGAGCGGGCCGCAAGGTTCAGCGTGCCCAAGACGATACAGATGATGAGGGAAGCGCTCAGCGTATTTCCTGAGCAGCGTCAGCGCCTGCTCGTATCCGGGCATGACCTGAAGTTCCTGAAGCCGCTGTTTGCGCGTATGAAGGAAGAATATGACCTCATCGTGCAGGAACAAAGCGAATATACCGATTTCTCGGTGCGGGAGGCGAAGCGGCTGCGCGATCGGGCCGACATCATCTGGTGTGAATGGCTGTTGACGAGCGCCCGCTGGTATTCGCGAAACGCTTATCCGCATCAGCGGCTGTTCGTGCGGGCCCATCGCTTTGAGGTGAACCGCCGGTTCGGCCGAAGCCTCAATGTGATCGCGCTGGATCAGCTCATCACGGTCTCGTATTATTACATGGAAGAATTCATGCGCCGTTTTTCGATCCCGCTGGAAAAATGCTGTGTGATCAATAATTTCATCGACATGAAGAACTATGAACGGCCGAAGCGGGAAGATGCGCAGTTCCATATCGCGCTGATCGGCGCGCTGCCGAAGCGCAAAGGACTGGCCCGCGCAGTCGAGCTGATCAAGCTGCTGCGCCGTCATGATTCCCGCTATGTCCTGCATGTGCCGGGAAAGCGGCCGGAGGAATTCGCCAATACGTGGAACGTCCCTGAGGAACGCGCTTATTATGAGCGCATCTATCAGCAGATCAAGGAGGAACACCTGGAGGATGCGGTCATCTTCGACGGATGGGTGGATGTGCCTGCTTTCCTGAGCAAGATCGGCTATGTGCTGTCGATGAGCGATGCCAAGCAGCCGGAGAGCTTTCATGTGACGCCGTTTGAAGGTCTGGCATCCCGCGCCATGGCGCTGGCGCTGCCATGGGAAGGCATCGAATATCTGTATCCGAAGGCCTGTGTCGTCGAGACGGTGGAGCGCATGGCCGCACGCATCCTGTTCTATCAGGATCATCCGCGGCAGCTTCAGGAAGATATCGAGGCATGCCGGGCATATGCGGCGGAAAACTATGACATTGAAGTGATCTGGCAGAGCATCTCGCGTCTGCTCAGACATGGAGGCAATGATGAAGAAGTGGCTCATTAAGATCGCAAAGAAAAATGCGGTCCTCTATCGGATCGCCAAGAAGCTGTATCGCAGTGTGCGTCCGGCTGCGCCGACGCTGTACCGCAGTCAGGACTATTTCATGGTCTATCAGCTGCATGCGCTGGAAGAGATGGATGACATCCTGCAGCATTACGCGCAGGTGCGGCGGGACAATACCCGCATCGTCGTCGTGGTGCATGGCCATACGCTGGACATCCATCGATTGATGCGCGTTCATCCGGGCGTGCGGTTCCTTTCGCTGGATTATTATGAACGTTATCATCGAAAGCTCACGCTGAAGAACATCGTGCTCATGGACTGGCGGCGCCCGGCGGAAAAAATGCTGAACTACATATAGATGGGGGCATGGTTATGATTCAAAAAGTATGGCGGCATCTGAAACGGTATAATCCGTATTCTGTCTATGCCGCGAAATCAGAGCTGAAGAGCGAGGTCAGCGCGTCTTATCTGACCTGGATCTGGTGGATCCTGGATCCGGTGCTGTTCATGCTCGTCTATGTGTTCATCACGGTCGTGGTGTTCCGTACGGAAGGAGAATATCTGCCGGTGGTGGTCATCATCGGACTGACGATATGGAACTTCTTCAACAAGAACGTGTCGATCTCGGTCAAGATCGTCAATACGTTCAAGGGCATCGTCTCTAAGATCTACATACCCAAATACATGCTCATCTTAGAAAAGATGTATGTGAATTTCTTCAAGATGATGATCTCCTTCGGGATCGTGGCCGGGTTCATGATCGCGTATGGGATCCCGTTTCGCCTGCAGCTGCTCTATTGCATCCCGCTGCTTGTGCTCGTCTTCATCCTGACGCTGGCCTGCAGCGTGATCGTGGCGCATTTCGGCGTCTATGTGAACGATCTGTACAATATCGTTCAGGTCATCCTGCGGTTCATGTTCTATCTGTCCGGTGTCTTTTATGACATCGGCGATCGATTGGGCAACCGGATCTTCATGGGAATCGACATCGGCTGGCTCATGACCCATGTCAACCCGGTGGCGTATCTGATCAACGAGTTCCGCCAGATCATCATTTACGGGGAAGCGCTGCGGCCGATGATGTTCCTTTACTGGCTGGCGTTCTCTGTCGTGCTGCTGGGCATCGGACTGTTTCTCATGTACCGTCATGAGAACAATTATGTAAAGGTGGTGTAAGACATGAACGAACCTGCGATCGAGGTCAAGGACGTCCATGTGCGTTACCGCAGCATGAAGTCGTTCTCGCTGCGCAAGAGCCTGGGGCAGATCCGGCAGCGCCGTGACAGCTATGAGGCGCTGCGCGGCGTGAGCTTCACGGTGCCCAAGGGGAAGATCATCGGGATCATCGGCAAGAACGGAAGCGGAAAATCCACGCTGCTGAAGACGATCGCCGGCGTGTTCTCGCCGGATGAGGGCACGATCGATACCTTCGGCAACCGGCTTTCGCTGCTCGCCATCGGCATCGGCTTTCAGACGATGCTGAGCGGCTATGAGAACATCTTCTTGTCCGGGCTGCTGCTGGGATTTACGGAGAAGGAGATCCGCGCGCGGCTGCCGGAGATCATCGAGTTTTCAGAGCTGGGCGATTTTATCTATAAGCCGGTGCAGACGTATTCCAGCGGCATGCATTCCAAGCTGGCGTTCTCTATCACGGCATTTCTGGACACAGAGATCATCCTGATCGATGAAGTGCTCAGCGTGGGCGACATGAGCTTTCGGGAGAAGAGCTATGCCAAGATGAAGGAGATCATCTCGCATAAGGACAAGACCGTCATGATCGTCTCTCACAGCAATGCCAGCATCCTTGAGCTCTGTGACGATGTGCTGTGGATCCATGATGGCCTGGTGAAGGAATATGGTCCTGCCGCGGAAGTGGTGGAAAACTATGAAGGGTTCATGCGCCGTTATCGGAAACGGCATGAAAACGACGGCAAACGATAGCCGGGAGGAAGATGGGATGAGCGAGACCACGATCCTGATCGCCGCGCTTGCATTCGGGCTGCTGGCCTATGTGCGGATCGCTTCGCACAGCCGCGGCTTCAGCGTGCTGATCGTGCTGCTGCTCGCGGCCGCGGCCATCGTGTGCAGGCAGCCGCTGTTCGCGCTGCTTGCCGCTTTGCTGGCGGTGCTTGGCTATGTGGCAGGCGCAGTAGAAAAGACATGAAAAAAGGCATAGGCGCATCAGCGTGGCTGAAGGATATAGCCTATGCCTCTGGATGAGGTGATCTGTGCCTGGCTGCCAGTCAGCTTGCCGCGCAGCTTGGACGCATGCACATCGATGATCCGCGTGTCCCCGTCATAATCAAAGCCCCACAGCGCATTGAGGATCTCATTGCGGGAAAGCACCGTTTCCGGATGCCGCATGAAATGATCCATGAGATCGAATTCCTTGCGGGTGAGGGGGATCTCTGTCTGGGCGATGAGGAAGCGGCGGCTGCGTTCATCGAGCGTAAGGTCCCGATAGTGCAGGATCGCTTTGTCCTCTGGCTCGCTGAGGGACCTGCCCTGCAGATGCTTGCGGATGCGGATCTGCAGCTCCCGGGGCGAAAACGGCTTGCGCAGATAGTCGTCGACGCCGGCGGCAAAGGCTTCTTCCAGATCGTTGTCGCCGTCTTTCGCCGTCAACATGAACAAGACGCTGCGGATGTTTCTGGCACGCAGGGCGCGGGTCAGCGCCAATCCGTTCATCCCCGGCATCATCCAGTCGATGATGATCAGGTCATAGGTGCGCTGGCAGGCGAGCGCGAATCCGCTCGTGCCGTCTTCGGCATCGTCGACTGCGAATCCGGCCTTGAGCAGATCATAGCCGATGATCTTGCGCACATCTTCATTATCATCGATCACCAGGATATGTTTCATCATTCATCACTCCTTGCTATTCATTAAATCACATCAACGTAAAGTTTGTGTTAAGCGGGAGTAAAAAGTCCGTATGATCTGAAAAACACACCGTCTGCGGCGTGCATTGCGCCTTGGCGGTGTGCTTTTTTCTTATTTTTCGATCAGCAGCTGAGCGATCTGCACGGCATTGGTGGCTGCGCCTTTGCGCACCTGGTCGCCGCAGCACCAGAAGGTCAGGGAATGATGGGTGTCATCGGAGATGTCCTCACGCAGGCGTCCCACGAAGACGAGATCCTGATCGCTGGTTTCCAGCGGCATCGGATAGCGGCTGTGCGCAGGATCATCGACGACGCGTACGCCGGGCGCCTGGGCCAGCAGCGCTCTTGCCTGTTCCACATCGACCTCTCGCTCGAATTCGATGGTGATGCTTTCGGAGTGAGAGCGCATGACTGGCACGCGCACGCAAGTGCAGTTGACGCGCAGCTGCGGCAGGTGCATGATCTTGCGTCCTTCGTTTTGCATCTTCATCTCCTCGCTGGAGTATCCCTGGGCATTGAATCCGCCGATCTGCGGGATCAGGTTGCAGGCGATCGGGTACTGGAAGGTCTGCGGTGCAGGGATCTCGCTGCCTTCGCTGAGCGCCTTCATCTGCTCGTTCAGCTCGCGGATGCCGCCTACGCCGGCGCCGCTGACCGCCTGGTAAGTCGAGACGATCATGCGCCGGATCCCAAAGGCCTGATGCAGCGGCCATGCGGCCACCAGCGCGATGATGGTGGCGCAGTTGGGGTTGGCGATGATGCCGTGATGCGCATGCACATCCTGCGGGTTGATCTCCGGTATGATGAGCGGGACATCGTCGTCCAGACGGTAGGCAGAGCTGTTGTCCACCACCACTGCGCCTTTTGCGGCAGCGATCGGCAGATATTTCATGGCGATGTCGTTTTCGGCCGCGCCCAGCACGATATCGACGCCGTCAAAGCTGTCTTCGCGCGCCTCCTCGATGATCTGTTCTCTTCCATTGAACAGGATGGTCTTTCCGGCGCTGCGGCTGCTGGCCAGCAGCTTCAGCTGGGCGATGGGGAACTGCCGTTCCTCCAGCACCTTCATCATTTCTCGGCCGACCGCGCCGGTCGCGCCCAGGATGGCTACATTATATCGTTTCACTCTTGTTCTCCTTTCCGACAAACCCTTCATAGATCACAGAGATCGTCTTTTCAAAATCCTTGTTTTCCACGCCGACGATGATGTTGATCTCATCGCTGCCTTGCGCGATCATGCGGATGTTGATGCCGCTGCTGCCCAGCGCCGCAAACAGCCTTCCGCTGATGCCGGGACGAGAGCTCATGTTGCGGCCCACGGTGGAGATCAGGGCGATCTCATCGATGACGCGGATATTGTCCGGATGCACTTCCCGGCGGATGTCATTGATGATGTCATAGATGATGTCTTTGACATCGCGGCTGGCGACGACGATGCTGAAGGTGTCGATGCCGCTGGGGATGTGTTCGATGGACACCCGGTAACGCTCGAAGACAGAAAGCGTCTTGCGCACGATGCCCACTTCATCGGACATGTGATTCTTATACAGCGCGATGGCGGTAAAATCTTTCTTGCCGGCGATGCCGGTGATGATATCGCTGTCTTCATCCTCTGCCTGCAGCTCGTTCACGATGATCGTGCCCGGGGAATCCGGCTGATTGGTATTCAGGATGTTGATGGGGATGTTCGCCTCCCGCACCGGGAAGATGGCTTCCTCATGCAGGACGCTGGCGCCCATGTAAGACAGCTCGCGCAGCTCGCTGTAAGTGATCGTGCGGATGCGCTTGGGATTGCGCACGATGCGCGGATCCGCCATCAGGAAGCCGGATACATCGGTCCAGTTTTCATACATGTCCGCATGCAGGCATTTGGCGAGGATGCTGCCGGTGACGTCGCTTCCGCCTCTGGTCATGATGCGGATCCTGCCATCCGGCGTGCTGCCGTAAAAGCCCGGGATGACAAAGGGCTGATTGTTGCGGGCCAGCCGCTGCAGGCTTTTTTCGCAGAATTCGAAATCAAAGGTGCCGTCATAACGGAAACGGATGACGTCTTTGGCATCGATGAACGCATATCCGAGGTATTCGGCCATGAGCCGGGCCGTCAGGTATTCGCCGCGGCTGACGAGCTCATCGAGCGTGATCGATGTCTTCATCTGGTTCCAGATGGCGTCCAGCTCCCGTTCGATCGGGCAGCGCAGCCCGAGCTCATCCCGGATCCGCACATAGCGTGCCTTGATCATGTCGAATACCGGGGAGCAGTCCACATGATATTCCATGTGCGCATGGCACAGGTAGAGCAGGTCGGTCACTTTGTTGTCGGTCTTGGACGCGCGTCCCACCGCGCTGACGACGACGAAGCGGCGCGAGGGATCGCTTTCTATAATATGTTTGACTTTGCGAAACTGTGCGGCGTTTGCCACAGAAGATCCGCCGAATTTGGTGATCTTGATCATGGCGCGCCCTCTTACAGCAGCCGCACGAGGAAGGCGTCGGGATCCTCCTGCAGCGTCAGGCGGTACTGCTCATGCATCTGCACGGGATCCATATCGTGGAATTCGCCGATCTCCCCGTTTGCACGCAGGATATAGTCTCCGCGAAGCAGCGAAGGATCGAACTGCTTTTCGCTCATCGCTGGAACATCGAAAGGTTCCTGGCGGCAGATGGCGATCAGATCGCTCACGATGGCATTGCCCGTGGGCAGGCTGCCGGCGCCCTGGCCATAGAATTTCAGCTCGCCGATCGTATCGCCGATGAGCGTGGTCAGGTTGAAGTTGTCCGGCACGTTGGCCTCGAGAGAATGGACGGACAGCGCCATCGGTTCTACGACGCAGCAGTAGCGGTCGTCCTGCGCGGTGGAAAGCATCATCAGGCGGATGCTCTGTCCCCGTTCGCGGAACCAGTCCAGATCGCTCTTCTTCAGGTTGCGGATGCCGCTCATCGGGAAGTCGCGGCGGCAGTAGGTCTCAAAGGCCAGCGAGGAAGAGATGACTGCCTTGTTGGCCGTATCGATGCCGTCGATGTCGGCGCTGGGGTCAGCTTCGGCATAGCCGGCTTCCTGGGCTGCTTTCAGCGTGACGTCAAAATCCAGGTCCTTCTTCATCATCTGGTCCAGGATATAGTTGCTCGTGCCGTTGAAGATGCCGCTGATGCGGGAGATCGGATCGATGCGCTTGGCCTGCATCAGCCCGTGGATCCATGGGATGCCTCCGCCGCAGCTCGCCTCAAAGCGGAACTGCACATCGTTTTCGCGCGCGGTCTCGATGAACTCTTCCATATGCGCCGCCACGACCGCCTTGTTGGCTGTCACGACGTTGCGGCCGGAGCGCAGCGCCTTTAAGATATAGGTATGCGCAGGTTCGATCCCGCCGATGACTTCCACCACGGTCGTGCACGCGGGATCCTTCAGGATCTCTTCATAGTCATAGGTCATGATGTCCATCGTCTTTTCATCATGTCCTTCATAGATCAGGATGTGAGATACCTCGATCGCAGCGGTATCGCTGCTCGCTTTACGGCGGATGATCTCATAGACACCCTTTCCGACAGTTCCAAATCCAAGTAACGCAATGTTCATATCGTTCTAACCCTCCATCAATAAAAACGGTGTTTTTGAATAAAAAACACTTGTTTTTAAATTGCGTACATTGTATCATAGGTGATAACAAATTGCAATGACAAAAACGGAAGGAGAATCGAGATGGAAAACAGATATTATCACAGCACGAGAGGAAACGGGAAGCTCTCGCCGAAAGAGGCTGTCCTGCGGGGCATCGCCGATGATGGAGGACTTTATGTCTGGGACGGGCTGGAGGATGTCCGACTGGATCTGGACGCCCTGCTGAAGCTGGATTATCAGGAGATGGCGAAGCGGCTGTTCGCGGAAGTGCTCTGGGATTACAGCGAGGAAGAGCTGGCGCGCTGCGTGGATCTCGCCTATACGGGCAAGTTTGACAGCGAGCAGATCACGCCGCTGGTCATGGCAGGGGATCTGCCGGTGCTGGAGCTGTTTCACGGGCCGACCAGCGCCTTCAAGGACGTGGCGCTGTGCATGCTTCCGCAGCTCATGTCCACGGCGCTGAACGGGCGCAAGGAAAAGGTCATGATCGTGACCGCGACGAGCGGCGACACCGGAAAGGCGGCGCTCAGCGGCTTTCAGGACGCGGAGAACATCGGCATCACGGTCTTCTATCCGTATGGCAAGGTCAGCGACATCCAGCGTCTGCAGATGGTGTGCCAGCAGGGAGAAAATGTGCGGGTATGCGCGATCAGAGGAAACTTCGATGATGCGCAGTCCGGGGTGAAGCGGCTGTTTCACAGCGCGCAGGCCAAGGCGGCGCTCGATGAGGATCACATCGTGCTCTCCAGCGCCAACTCCATCAACATCGGCCGTCTGGTGCCGCAGATCGTCTATTACTTTGCGGCGTATCGCCAGCTGCTGGAAGCAGGCACGATCCAGATGGGAGAAGAAGTGAACTTCTGCGTGCCGACAGGCAACTTTGGCAATGTGCTTGCCGGGTACTATGCGAAGCTCATGGGCCTGCCGGTGCACCGGCTGATCGTGGCCGCCAACGAGAACAATGTGCTCGAGGATTTCCTGAATACCGGCGTCTATGACCGCAACCGCCCTTTCCATCAGACGATCTCTCCGAGCATGGATATCCTGATCTCTTCCAATCTGGAGCGCATGCTGTATTATCTCAGCGGAAAGGACAGCGTGAGGGTCGCTGGCTGGATGAAGGATCTGGCTGAACAGGGACGTTACGAAGTGGATGCGCAGACGAAGGAGAAGATCGCTTCGCTCTTCCTCAGCGCGTCTTGTGACAATGCGCAGACATCGGCGCAGATCCGTTCCGTATATGCGCGCTGCGGCTATGTGATGGATCCGCATACGGCGGTGGGCGCCCATGTGCTGGAACAGCTGAAGGAACGGCTGGACGGCAAGGTCACGGTGCTGCTCTCTACCGCTTCTCCGTATAAGTTTACCCGCGATGTGCTCAAGGCGCTGGGCGAAGCGCAGGAAGGTCTGGATGACTTTGCCTGCATGCGGAAGCTGGAGCAGCTCAGCAAACAGAAGATCCCGGCCGGGCTGTATGCGCTCAAGGATATGCCGGAGCGCTTTGCGGATGTGATCTCCTGCGAGGAGATGGAGGAGTATGTCATCGCGGGCGCTAGGGAGATCCTGAAATGATCCGGGTCAAGGTGCCGGCGACGAGCGCCAACCTGGGCGTCGGGTTCGACTGCATGGGTCTGGCGCTGGATTGGCAGGGTGTCTTCACGTTTTGCTTTGACGGGCCTGAATTCATGATCAGCGGCTGTCCAAAGGCATATCAAAACAAGGACAACCTGGTCTATCACGCGTTTGCGCGCACGTTGATGGCGCTGGGCAAACGCGTGCCTGTCGTGCAGATCCACATCGATACGCCGATCCCGGTGGCGCGGGGGCTGGGCAGCAGCGCATCCTGCATCGTGGCCGGGGTGCTGGGGGCCGTGGCGTACAGCGGGCAGAAGCTTCCGCTGCAGGAGCTGCTGCGTCTGGCCACGCTGCTCGAACATCATCCCGACAACGTGGCTCCGGCGCTGTATGGCAGCCTGTGCGCATCGTTCATGGAAAACGGCCTGCCATATACCGCACAGTTTGCTGTCCATGAGAAATTCCGCTTCGTGACCATCATCCCGGATTATGAAGTGCGCACGGAGGATGCCCGCCGCATCCTGCCTTCGGACATGAGCTATGCGGACGCCATCTATCAGATGGGACGCTGCGCTACATTGGGCAAGGCGCTGGAGAGCGGAGATGAGGAAATGGTCCGCCATGCCTGCATCGACCGGATGCAGGAGCCGTACCGCAGCCGGCTCATCCCGGAATATGATGAGGTGAAGCGGCTGTGCATGGATCTGGGCGCGCTCGCCTTCGTGATCAGCGGCAGCGGCTCCACCATGCTGGCGGTGTGCACTGCCGATACAGGCGGCAAGCTGTGCAGACAGCTCAGCGAGCGCTTTCGCAGCTGGCAGGTGCTGGAGCTGAAGGCTGCGGCAGAAGGAGGTGCCTTCGAGATCCATGAGTAAGTATTACATTGTCGATTCTGCGATCCTGCCGGATGTGATGGATAAGGTCATCGAGGCGCGGCAGATGCTGGAGAACGGCACGGTCCGCCAGGTGAGCGAGGCCGTCAAGCGGGTCGGCATCTCCAGAGGGACGTATTATAAATATAAAGATTATGTGTTTCCGGCCGTACAGGGCAAGGAACAGCGCAAGGCGGTCATCTCGATGATGCTGCATCATAAGAAGGGCATCCTCAGCGAGACGCTCAACTGCATGTCTGAGGTCAATGCCAACATCCTGACCATCAGCCAGACCATCCCGATCCATGACTGGGCCAGCGTCGTCCTGTCCTTTGACATCAGCGAGATGCAGATCGGTCTGGATGAGCTGCTGCGCATGCTCAAGAAGATCAAGGGGCTGGCCAACGTGCAGCTGATCGCGGTGGAGTGAGATGGCGATACGGCGGATGCACGCATCACAGCTGGATCAGGTCACGGAGATCTGGCTGCAGGGCAACCTCAGCGCGCACGATTTCATCCCGGCTGCCTACTGGCATGGGCAGCGCCATGCGGTCAACGCACAGCTGGCACAGGCAGAGATCTATGTGCATGAAGGCGCAGACGGCGCGGCAGATGGGTTCATCGGCCTGCAGGGCGATCTCATCGCCGGCCTGTTCGTGAGGGAAGATGCGCGGGGAAAAGGGATCGGGCGAAGCTTGCTCGATCACGCGCTGAAGCTGAAGAAGGATGTGTGCCTCAGGCTGTGCGTGTATGAGAAAAACGAACGAGCGCGCCGCTTTTATGCGCGCGCCGGATTTCAGGTCTGTGCAGAAGGCGTGGATGCGGCCAGCGGCGAACGTGAGCTCATCATGACGCACAGCCCTCTTTTCATGGCGGAAACGCTGTGATACACTGATAAGCAGGAAGTGATGATCGATGAAAAAGACTGCGGAAACGCTGACCGGGATCCTCTTCGGCCTTTCGCTGATCGTATTTTTGCTGCTAAGCAGCATAGACATGAACTGTTTCAACGTGACCTTTTTTGAAGAGCAATACCGGGAGCTGAATACGGCCGAGTCGCTGCAGATGCCGCAGGAAGACCTCATGAAGGCGACGACGACGCTGCTGGATTATCTGCGCGGAGATGTGGATTCGATCGAAGTGGACGTGCGCATCAACGGCGTGACGCAGGAAGCGTTCAACGACAGGGAAAAGGCGCACATGGTCGATGTGCGCGCGCTGTATCAACATGCCATGATCGTGAGATGGGGCGCACTGGGCGGGATCATCCTCAGCCTGGCGCTCTCGATCGTCGAACGGCGCAGGCATTTCCTCAGCGTGCTCAGCGCCGGACTGTTGCAGGTGTCGGTGCTGTTCATCTTATTTCTGTGCCTGCTGGGCGTCTGGATCATGGCTGACTTCAACGGCTTCTGGACCACGTTCCATCAGCTGTTCTTCACCAATGATCTGTGGCTGCTCAACCCGTATACCGATTTGATGATCAACCTGTTCCCAGAGGCGTTCTTCAATCATCTCGTGGTCCGCATCATCCTGTGGTTCCTCGCCTTCTATGTACCGGCAGCGATCATCGCGCTGCTGACCCAGCGGGATGTGCTGATGCTGCGGTTTTGTCCGGGACTGCTGGCAAAAACGGCTCAGCGCCGCAAAAAAAGCTGATCATGATGGTATTTTTCAGCTGTCTGTGATATATTCTAGGCAGCATTGTGCCATCTGTGCGCCCGTCTGTTTCGGCGCATGGATGTCCTCGTGGCGACACGGGGCTTTTTTGCGAAAGGGGAAAGGAAATGAAGAAGGAACAGAAAAAAGACAAGCAGTATGGGTCTGTCTACGAATTCGAAGGAAGAGTACCGCTGAAACGTGCGCTTCCGCTGGGCATCCAGCATGTGCTGGCCATGTTCCTGGCCAACATTTCGCCGCTGATGATCGTCTGCGGACTGCTGGACATCGCGCTTGATCTGCGCACATCGCTGATCCAGAATGCGATGTTCGTCGCAGCCATCGCGACATTGCTGCAGCTGTATCCGGTGTGGAAGCTCGGTTCGCGGCTGCCGATCGTCATGGGCACCAGCTCCAGCTTCATCTCCACGGCCGGCGTGATCGGTGCCAGCGCGGGGTATGGCGCGATCGTCGGCGCATGCATCGTCGGCAGCGTGATGGAGCTCATCCTCGGCTATTTCATCAAGCCGCTGCGCAAGCTGTTTCCGCCGCTGGTCACTTCGCTGGTCATCATGGCCATCGGACTGACGCTGCTGCCGGTGGGCATCAGCTATTTCGGCGGAGGAAGCGGCGCGGCGGATTTCGGCAGTCCGAACCATCTGCTGGTCGGCACGTTCGTCATCATCATCATCCTGATCGCCAAGCAGTTCAAGGGATGGATCGCAGACGCGTCCATCCTGATCGGTATCGTGGCCGGCTATGTGCTCGCCATCTGCCTGGGCATGGTGGATTTCAGCCCGCTGGCGGATGCGGCCTGGTTCGCCCTGCCGAAGTTCATGCCGGTCATGCCGACCTTTGATCTGCAAGCCATCATCGCGATGTGCATCCTGTTCGTAGCTACCGCCGTGGAGACGGTCGGCAACATCAGCGGCATCACCAACGGCGCATTTGACCGCGAGCCTACGCCGGAAGAGATGCGCGGCGGCGTCATGGCCGACAGCGTCGGCAGCCTGTTCGGATCGTTCTTCGGCGTCCTTCCGGTCACGACCTTCGCGCAGAATGTCGGTCTGGTCGTGGTGAGCCGCATCGTCAACCGCTTCGTCATCCTGACCGGCGTCATCTTCCTGCTGCTGTGCGGGTTCTGCCCGAAGATCAGCGTGCTGTTTTCGATCATGCCGCAGTCGGTGCTGGGCGGCGCGGCCGTCATCATGTTCTCGATGATCGTCGTCAGCGGCATTCAGGCGCTGGGGCGGGAGAAGATGGACGAGCGCACCGGACTGATCATCGCCCTTTCGCTGGGACTAGGCGTCGGCATCGGCAACATCCCTTCAGTTCTGGCTCAGCTGCCGGAATGGGTGAACATGATCTTTGCGCAGAACAGCATCATCATGACCTTCGTGGTGGCGACGGTGCTCAACCTCATCTTGCCGAAAAAGAAAGCGCCTGAACCGGCAGCAAAGCAGGATCAGGCGTGATCTGGGCGATCGATGAGCGCAAAGCAGGAGCAAGCGCGTGATCCGCGCTGATCAGACAAGGATCGAAGGAGGAAATGGGGATGAAAGAGATCATACTGGCCAGCCAGTCGCCCCGCCGCAAGGAGCTGCTGGAGGAGGTCGGACTGCGCTTTCGCGTAGAGCCGGCGCAGATCGAAGAACATCTGGATGAATCGCTGCCCATCACGCAGGCGATCGAGCAGCTGGCGAAGGAAAAGGCGATGCCCATCGCCCGCCGGCATCCTCAATGCATCGTCATCGGCGCTGATACGCTTGTCGCCGTCGATGGATTGGTGCTGGGCAAGCCGGCGGATGAGGCGGATGCCGCACGCATGCTGCGGATGCTCAGCGGCCGTCGCCATCAGGTCATCGGCGGCGTCGCGCTGCTCTGCGGCAATGAGGAAGTGCTGTTTCACTGCGTCAGCGAGGTGCGCTTCTTCCCGCTGCGGGAAGAGGAGATCGCCGCATATATCCGAAGCGGGGAGCCGATGGACAAGGCCGGCGCCTATGGCATCCAGGGGCTGGGCCGTCTGTTCGTCGAAAGCATCTGCGGAGATTATTTCAACATCGTGGGCCTGCCGGTATCCCGGCTCATGCGCGCGCTTGATCAATTTTCATGACACAGGGAGAGATCTCTGTGTTTTTTTCCCGACAAAGTTCGAGAGATGTCGTCTAGGCAAGCTGTCGAAAACCGTCTATAATAGGAGAGGCGGATTTTGGAAAAACAAGGAAGTGAGGAGACGGTGATGAACAGAAGGAAGATCGTGGCGTCTGTCACGGCGGTGTTCCTGCTTGCCGGCAGCATCCCGCCAGTGCAGATCCATGCGGAAGACTTTTCCGATGAGGAATATTGGATCAAAAAATGTTCGGCCGTTCAGCCGACACAGGAGGACGCAGATCTGTGCACGCAGTTCAAGAATGCGTATGCGTCCAGACAGCAGGAAGTGGAACAGCAGATCAGCGAGCTGCAGCAGCAGATCGAGAACATCGGCAACGACATCGATGAGATCGCCGCGCTGGCGCGTGAGCAGTATGCGCTCGTGCAGGAGCTGGATGCGCAGATCGCGCTGAAGGAAGAAAGCATTGCCTCCTTTGATGCGACCATCGCTGCGCTCAATGCGCAGATCGATGAAAAGCGTCTGGAGATCGAGCAATATGACCGCATCATCCGCGAACGGATGGTCAGCGAACAAGCCTCTGTGGGCACGAACATGTATGTGGATCTGATCATGGGCGCAGATGACCTCAGCGATATGCTCAGGCGTCTGGAAGGACTCAACCGCATCACACAGGATGATGAAGATCAGATGAAGCAGCTGCAGAAGCTGCGTGATGAGCTGCAGCTGCAGCTCAGCGAGCAGGACCGCCTGCGGGAACAGCAGGAGGAGCAGAAGGCCGAGATCGAGGAACAGCGTGCGGCGGCAGATGAGGTCCGCCAGCAGCGTGAACAGCTGCTGGCCGTCTATCAAAGCAACCAGCAGGAGATCGTGCAGCGCATGGAGAACGCCACCTACGATGCGCAGACGATGGGCGGGAACATGATCGCCATGGATCCCAGCTCGCTGGTCGAAGAGCCGCAGGATGAACCGGATAACGGCGGTTCCGGCAGCTCCGGCGGCGGGTCAAACGGTGGAAGCAGCGACAACGGCGGCTCATCAGGCTCTGGTGGATCGGGCGGTTCCGGAGGCGGCGGAAACATGAGCAGCGATGGGTTCATCTCTCCGGTCCGCGGGACGCTTTCTGCCGGAAGCTGGTATTATCCGGGCGGAGGAGAGCATCTGGGCGCGGATATCGCGGCCCCGATCGGCACGCCGATCTATGCACCGTCCAACGGCATCGTGGTATGGACCAACGAGGGATTCCCTTCGGACAACGGCGGCTATCCGGATGCTTCGGCAGGCTGGCCTTACGGTGCGGCCAACAACATGGCCATGATCACGCGGGTGAACGGCACGACCTACTTCATCTCGTTTGCCCATATGTCCACCGGCATCGTCGTCTCTCCGGGACAGACGGTCTCTCAGGGACAGCTGATGGGCTATACGGGCAACAGCGGAAATTCATTTGGCGCACACTGCCATATCGAAGTGGTCAACCTGGGCAGCATGTCCATCGCCAACGCGGTGGCGCGCTTCCAGCAGACGAGCGACTTTGCGTTTGGGACCGGATGGAGCGTAGCGACGACCGGCTGTGACATCATCGGCAGGACGCCTTGCCGCGAACACCCTGAAGATATCTTATATTGAGGAGAAGGCGCTTCTTTGACGGAGCGTCTTTTTCATCACGAAAATGGACACTTTTACTGCAATGGGTAAGCAAAAGCAGACGGTTTTCAGTATAATTATCCTTAAGTCGGCACGATCGTGCCGGCAACGGAGGTCATGTTATGGAAATACTGATTCTGTCCTGCGGCACCGGCGGCGGACATAACGCAGCCGGCAAGGCCGTGGCTGACGAGCTGCGCCGGCGCGGACATCAGGTCACGTTCACGGACCCTTATCTGCTGGCCGGCCGGAATGTCGCCAATCTGGTCTCAGACTCTTATGTCAGGCTCGTCCAGCGCTCGCCGGGGCTGTTTGGCAAGATGTATTCCCTGGGCGAGTCTTACCGTCAGCTTCCGATCCATTCGCCGGTATACTGGGTGAATGGGAAGATGGCGTCCGTCATGGGCGAGTATCTGGATGCGCATCATTTTGATCTGATCATCATGAGCCATATGTATCCGGCGCATATCCTGACGAACCTGAAGCAGCAGCGCTTTGCGCTTCCCAGGACGATGCTCATCGCGACCGATTATACTTGCATCCCGTTCATGGAAGAGACAGACTGTGATTATTATGTGGTGCCTTCTGACGATCTGGTCGACCGCTTCAGCGCATACGGCATCCCGGCAGAGCGGATGCTGCCATACGGCATCCCGGTCAGCAGCGAATTCAGCGAGGGCATCTCGAAAAGACAGGCACGCGCGGCGCTGAGGCTGGATCAGCAGAGCCGCTATATCCTGCTTTCCGGCGGCAGCATCGGCGCAGGAAAGATCGAGGAGACGATCGAGGTCATCACGGATTTCCTGCAGGAACAGAAGGAATGCACGCTGATCGTCATCTGCGGCAGGAATGAGCGGCTGCGATGCCGGCTGGCGCGGCGCTATGGAGATGATCCGCGCATCCTGATCAAGGGGAGCACTTCGCATATGGCGCAGTATATGGCGGCATGCGACTTGTTCATCACCAAGCCGGGCGGGCTCTCTTCCACGGAAGCCGCTGTGCTGGGGGTCCCTTTGGTCCACCTGTCTCCCATTCCCGGCTGTGAGACATACAATATGGAATACTTTGTCCGCCGTCACATGAGCGTGGCTGTCTGCGATCCAACAAAGGAGCTGCCAGATGTGCTGCGCCGGTTTGCCGATGGTACGCTGAGCGCACAGATGAAGGCGGCTCAGCGCGCATGCATCGACCGCAGGGCAACGGAGCGCCTGTGCGATTTCATCGAAGGCGGCAGATGATCAAGCGTTCGGCGTGTGACGGGGATTGAGCAGAAAGCGGTTTTGACTTATAATATTGAACTTGTAAAGCATGATTGTGCAAAAAAGGGGTTTTGGGGATGCAAAACAAATTTGCCGATGGGATCCGTGACGGGATCCCGATCGCTTTAGGGTATTTTTCCGTCTCATTTGCTTTCGGCATGACGGCGCTGACACAGGGCGTCCCGCTCTGGGCGGCCGTCGCGATCTCATTCACCTGCCTGACCAGCGCAGGGCAGTTTGCAGGACTGACCATCATCGCGGCGTCAGGGTCATTGATCGAGATGGCGCTTTCGCAATTTGTCATCAATCTGCGTTATTTTCTGATGTCGCTCTCGTTGACGCAGAAGGTGGATCCGCAGATGCCCCGTCCGCAGCGGGCGATCATTTCCTTCGGCGTTACGGATGAGATCTTCGCGCTGTCTTCCAGCCGCTACAACGGGGTCGGCTTTCGTTACATGGTCGGGCTGATGACGCTGCCTATCGCGGCCTGGACGCTGGGCACGCTGTGCGGCGGTGTGGCCAGCGGACTGCTTCCGCAGGCCGTGCGCGACGCATTGGGCATCATGATCTACGGCATGTTCCTGGCAATCATCCTGCCGCCTTGCCGCAAGTCGAAGCAGATCACGGCTGTCGTGGCCTGCGCCTCGCTGCTGAGCTGTCTGTCTGCGCTGCTGCAGGCTTATGTACCCATCAGCAGCGGATTCGTCATCATCATCTGCACGGTTGCGGCGGCGTCGCTGGGGGCGTGGCTGTTCCCGGTGCAGGAGGAGAACACATGATGCAGCTCATCTTGTATATCGCGGTCATGGCTGTCGTTACTTATCTGATCCGCTGTCTGCCGCTGGTCTGCTTCAGCCGCCGCATCAAGAGCCGCTTTCTGCAGTCTTTCCTGTATTATGTGCCTTATGCGGTGCTCGGCGCGATGACGTTCCCGGCCGTCTTCACCTCCGGCGGCGCGCTGATCCCTTCTTGCATCGGCACGCTGACGGCGGTCATCCTCGCCTGGCGCGGCAAGAGCCTGCTCATGGTGGCCGCTGCCGCTTCGCTTGCGGTTTACCTGGCCGCCTTGTTCTGCTGATATGATCCGCTTTGGCTGCGCGAAGGACGCTGCGGCGGTATACCGGCTGATCTGCGCGCTGGAGGATGCAGCATTTCCCCGCGCACGCTTCGATCAGCTGTATCTGGCGCAATGTGCGGATGAGTGGATCTTCTCTCTGGTCTGGGAGGAAGATGGGGAAGTGATCGGGTTGCGAATGTGCGCATGGAGGATCAGCTGCATCACTGCGCGCGCATCGCAGAGATCATGGAGCTTGCGGTGGAGGAGGGCTGCCGCGGACGCGGTATCGGAACCGTGCTGTTCGATCGTGCCTGCGCGCTGAGCGCACAGGCCGGCTGTGTGCAGATCGAGCTTTCCTGCAGCTGTGCCCGTCATGACGCGCATCGCTTCTATGCGCGCAAGGGCATGTGTCTTTCCCACCGCCGCTATATCAAGACCCTGAAATGATGACGCAGAGCGCACCTGCTTGAACAGCGGGCGGCGCTCTGCGTTTTGTCTGTTCGCTTGGCGGTATGTCATGATTTTACACCGATTTTACAAACGGATGAATACTTTTTTACGGGACGAATGACATAATACAACTGTAAGGATGTGTAAACATATGGGTATGAGTGTACTGAACGCCCTGTTTTCCTTTATCGGCGGTCTGGGCATGTTCCTGTTCGGCATGCACATCATGTCAGAGGGACTGCAGAAGAGCGCCGGAGAGAAAAGCCGGCGTTTTATGCGTCTGTTCACAGACAACCGCCTGCTGGGCGTTGCGGTAGGCGCGCTGATCACCGCGATCGTCCAGAGCTCTTCACTGACCACGGTCATGGCAGTGGGATTCGTGAATGCCGGCATGATGACGCTGAGCCAGGCCGTGGGCATCATCATGGGTGCGAACATCGGCACGACGCTGACCGCATGGCTTGTCTCTATGAACGAATGGGGGAACCTGCTTCGTCCGCAGTTCTTCGCCCCGCTGCTGCTGGGGATCGGCGTGGCGCTGCTGCTGAGCGGAAAAGAACCGCGCCGACGTGATGTAGGAAGCATCCTGGCCGGCTTCGGTCTGTTGTTTCTCGGATTGGAAAACATGAGCGCCGCGGTTGCGCCATACAGCGATTCGCCTTTCTTTACCGAGGCGTTTATCGTGATCGGCACGCATCCGCTTCTGGGCATCGCGGTCGGCTTCGGCGTGACGGCCCTGCTTCAGAGCTCATCCGCTTCACTTGGCATTTTACAAACCCTGGCAATGAATGGTATAGTTACATGGAACAGTGCGGTCTATATCGCGCTGGGACAAAATATCGGAACATGTGTAAGCGCGCTGATCGCCGGGGCCGGCGCAGGGCGGAACGGAAGGTGCGCGGCGCTCATCCATCTGTTGTTCAACACGATCGGCGCCGCAGTGTTCGCCATAGGTGCGGCCGTGGTATTCACGCTGTTTCCCTGGATCGGCGCGGCGCCGCTCAACAGCGTGGAGCTGGCGCTGTTCCATACGTTCTTCAATGTGGCGGCCACCGCGCTGCTGTTTCCGTTCGCGGACCAGCTGGAGGCCTTGGCCCGCCGCATCGTGAAGCCGCAGGAAAAGCCGGATCCCTTTGCGCCGGCGCTGGACAGCCGCATCCTGGAGACGCCGGCATTCGCGTTTGAATCGGCCAAGCAGGAAGTGCGCCGCATGGGCAGCGTCGTCTTGGGCAATATCGAATCCAGCCGCAAGGCGATCGTCAACCGCAGCGAGAAGGCGATCCACAGGGTCTATGAAAATGAAGCGATCGTCAACCGCTATGAGCGGGAGCTTACACAGTATATGGTGCACATCGACATTGCTGCGCTGAATGAGCATCAGCAGATGCAGCTGCGGCATCTGCTGCTCATGGTCAATGATCTGGAAAAGATCTCTGATCGCTGCAAGGATCTGGCTGAGCTCAGTGAGCTGATGCTGAAGGAAAACAGCATGTTCTCCATCGGTGGCTATGAGGACCTGCAGCTCATCAGCGCCCAGAGCAGCGAGACGCTGGAGGAGGCGCTCTCCTTCTGGCAGGATCCGCAGGAAACACAGCGCTATCAGAAGGCAGTGCAGAGCGGACGCATGGTCACGCAGCTGGAGGAGCAGATCCGTGACCGGCACATCCGCAGGCTTGCGCAGCAGCGCTGTCAGGTAGAAGCCGGCGTATTGTTCCTCGATGCGATCGGGCATCTGCAGCGGATCAGCAGCTATGCGGTGCATCTGGCAGATTATGTCCGAGAGGAACAGATTCAAGGCGCCTGAAGCCGTGAAAGGAAAGAGGGAAGATTATGGCGAGAATTCTGATTGTAGAAGATGATGAAAGCATTCGTAATCTGATCGAACTGACGCTGATGCAGTTCCAGTATGAGACCGTGTCATTTGAGGATGCGGAGACGGCCTGGGAATATCTGAAGAAGAACAGCGCAGACATGGGCATCTTTGATCTGATGCTGCCGGGGATGACCGGCCTGGAGCTGATCGCCCGGATCCGCGAGGATGAGCATCTGAGCGGGCTGCCGGTCATCATCCTGACCGCGAAGGACAGCGAGCTGGATAAGGTCATCGGTCTGGATCAGGGCGCAGATGACTACATGACCAAGCCGTTCTCGGTGCTGGAACTGACGGCGCGCATCCGTTCGCTGATGCGCAGAAGCGGAACGAGCCACAGCGAGACGCATAACTTCAACGAAGAGGGGCTGAACATCGACTTTGACGGACGCACCGTGCATGTGCGCGAGCAGCAGGTGGATCTGACATATAAGGAATTCGAGCTGCTCAAGTATCTGATCTCCCATAAGGGCAAGGCGGTGAGCCGTCAGGAGCTGCTCAATCAGATCTGGGGATATGACTTCGTAGGAGAGAGCAGGACGCTGGATGTGCACATCAACTCGCTGCGCCGCAAACTGGGAGAGCCCTATGACGGATGGATCCAGGTGATCCGCGGCGTAGGCTACCGCTTCGTGCAGGAGAGCAATACATGAGAAAACGGATACTGAGAGATTATGTGCTGGTCGTGACAGCGGCCCTGCTCTGCGGCTTTCTGATCTTTTATCTGGTCGTCTCCAACATCATGATGGAGTCTACCCGCAGGGATCTCGAGTATGTGCTGCAGACGATACGATCCATCCCGGTGGAAAACCTCGTCGAGCAGAAAGACGATCTCTCTGATTCGCTCAGAGGGGATGATTCCCGGCTGACCATCATCGATGAAGACGGCACCGTGCTGCTGGACAGCGATGTGCGCGGGGATATGGAGAACCATTTGGAGCGGGAAGAGGTGCAGATGGCGCTGAGCAGCGCAGACGGCATGGGATATGCCGTGCGCGATTCTACGACGATGAACATTCGGATGATGTATGTCGCCCTTTATTCAAAGGAGCAGCATGCGGTCTACCGGATGGCCATCCCTTATCAGGGATTAGACAGCTATGCGATGACGCTGCTGCCGGTGGCAGCTATCTCCTTTGCGGTCGCACTGCTCATCGCCATCATCCTCTCGCGCAAATCGGCCCGTTCGGTGACCCGTCCGCTGCGCGAGATCGGCAGGACCATCCGTGAATCGCAGAAAGAGGGAACGACGCTGAAGTTTCGTACATTTGAGTATGATGAGCTCAATGAGATCGCTTCGACGATCGAACAGATGGAAAATGAGATCAATCATTATCTGAAAAAGCTGAAAAGCGAGAAGAAGATCCGCCAGGAATTCTTTGACAATGCTTCCCATGAGCTGAAGACGCCCTTGACCAGCATCCGCGGATATGGTGAACTGCTGCGAAGCGGTGTCGTCAACGATCCCAAGCAGGCGCAGGAATGTGTGGACCGCATCCTGAAAGAGACGACGCACATGACCGCGCTGATCACCGATATCCTCATGATCTCCCGGCTGGAAGGCAATGACGTCGTGGAGAAGAAGACCGATATCGCCCTGCGCCCCGCCGTGGAAGAGCTGTGCAAGTCATTCACGCCGATGGCCAACGAGCATCGGGTCATGCTGGAGATGCAGTGTGAGACGCTTTGCGTGCATATGTCGCAGAAGCATGTGGAGCAGCTCATCGGCAATCTCATCAGCAATGCCATCAAATATAATCATGAAGGCGGAACGGTCGATGTGCTGATCCGCAGACAGGAGAACCTGCTGGTGATCACGGTGGAAGACAGCGGCATCGGCATCAGCAAGGAAGATGAAAAGCATATCTTCGAACGTTTCTACCGGGTGGACAAAGGACGAAGCCGCAAGATCGGCGGGACCGGCCTGGGACTGTCCATCGTCAAACACATCGCGCGCTATTATCATGGCAAGATCGATCTGTTTTCCCGAGAGAACATCGGGACGACGATCACGATCACGCTGCCGGATGTCATCGTGGATGAATCATCTGCAGATCAAGCAGCATAAAGAGATGTTCAAACAGGGATCATGATCCTGTCGAAAGCTTGGACCATCACGTCCAGGCTTTTTTTTTGCCTGCATGGAGAAAACCAGAGATGCACATGCGGATGATATGCTTTTATCGTCACAAAGGGATATCCGTCGATGATGCCTGCAGATAGGTGAGCTCCTGTTTTGAGGGCGGGTCGTGCGGTGAAAAGAATGCGGGCCTCTTTCTTGCGCTGTCTGTTCCTCGGCCTGTCCGGCGCACACAAGCTTGACGAAGGCAGGGCCAGCCGGTGCAGGCGTGATCATCGATCTGGTCATTCTGTCAGGTCAGCTTGATCCGTATCTCTCATGAAGACAGGAAGAGACAGCGCAAGAGGATGAACGAAAAATGGGGTGAGAAATGCACGGATCTGAAAGGGAAAACGAATTTGTTCACGTGGTGAGCAAATGGGACGATCATGGCGCATCGTTTGGCTGACAGGCCATGATCATGCCTAAGAGAAGATGTTGACTTTGCGGTTGAACAGATCGATGACGAGGATCAGCTTCCTCGTCTGAATGGAAAGGAAGGATAACATGAAGAAACGATCATCATTACTGCTTATGATCTGCCTGATCTTTTCTCTTGCTGCTTGCGGCAGCAATACCAACGATGCTCTTGCAGGAAGCGAGCAGCAGACAGCTGGGGATCAGCAGGAACGATCCGGCGAGGAGCTAGGCTCATTCAATAAGAGCGCTTCTCTTGACGAGACCGTTATGGTGGATGAAAACGGTGTAAAGATCACTGCGACGGGCTTGAATTATACGGATCATTCTGTGGATCTGGAACTGAGCATTGAAAATAGCAGCGGCAAGGATTTATCATTCAGCAGCGGCACGATGGGATATCATTGCAATTCCATCAATGGGTATATGGTGAGCGATGGGTATTTGAACTGTGATGTGGCAGACGGGAAAAAAGCAAATGAAACCATCAGCTTCAGCTATGACGCGCTCATGCTGTACGGCATCGACGAGATTGCCGATATGGAGATCGGATTTACGATGTCGGACGATGACTACAACGATACATACTCCGGTCCCCGGCAATTGAAGACATCAGCGTTTGACGCGCATGACTACGGTAAGGATCATTACCAGGAAACGATCAAAAGCCGTGCCGCGATGAACACCTATGGTTACGACATGACTTATTTCTCACAGGATCCGCTTTATGAAGAGAACGGGATCAAGCTGTGTTCAAGCGGAGTGATGGTCAATCAAGACGGCAGGACCGCCTTGCTTCTGGAACTGGAGAATACTACGAGCGATATGGTGCATATGACCACTTCTGACATTGCCATCAACGGCTTGGTCGCAAGCAGCGTTGTTTGGTCGAGCGATACGATCAACCCGGGCAAGCGCTGCATCATTGATGTTGAGCTGTCCGAAGTGCTGAATTCGGAATACTGGAGCGTTTATGGCATTCAAGAAGTAGGTTCCGTTACGCTTTCTCTCAGCCAGTATGATGCTGAGGGGAAAGAACTTGCTAGTGAGACCCCTGTTGAGATCGTCGTGCCTGATACGGCGGCAGAGCATGATGCCGCAGGCGATGAAGTCTATCACGAAGGCGGCCTGCGGATCGTGGCAAAAACAGTGCTGGAAGATCCGTCCGGATACAGCTCGGATCTGCATGTGCTCTTGCTCGCTGAGAACAAAAGCGGGAAAACGCTGACCATCGATTATATTGGTGACTCTTTGTCCGTGAATGGGGTCATGACAGACGCTTTCTGTGAATACAAGGAGCTTGCAGATGGTGAATCTGCCGCCCTTGAGATCTTGCTGTGGGGATCGTCTTTAGAAACCAATCAGATCACTGCTGCTTCGGATGTCAAGGAGGTTGAGATCGGATTCGAGATCAAAGCAGGCAGCAACGATGTTGACGATCCTACGGTCAAGATCACCTTTGACTGATGGAGGATGTCAATCCAGGCTCTTCCTATCGCACAAGGCCCCGTCTGGGGCCTGCTTTCATCTGAGGGGCGTGAACTGCCTTTGTGTGCAGAAGATTTTGATGAAATTTGGCCTGTTGTCATTTCCTGTGCGTCTTTTTGTGCGGCAGGATCGTGTAGTATAAATGTACGTATGTGAAATCAGCGTTATCCATGGGCCACATAGACCTAAGAAGAAAACGATCGCTGCCGGTAAAGGTTTTTTTGTATGGACAGCAGTTTTCTGTTATAATAAATGAAAGCGCATACATATACATTTGGGGGAGGAGTGATCAAATGGAATGGAATCAACATGTGCTGATGATCTTGCTGACTGCGGTGATGCTGGTCTCGCTGCTGGCGCTGTGCTATGCATTCACGCTGTATCGCAGTGTCCGCAAGGAAGATGCGGGAAACCGGACGATGCAGGAGCTGTCGGGATTCATCCATGAGGGAGCGATGGCGTTCTTGAAGCGTGAGTATCGCATCATCATCATTTTCATCATCATCGTGGCGGCGGTGCTGGCCGTGCTGGGCATGGTGCCTTCGCTGCAGGGAATCGACGGTGTCGGGGTCAGCGGAGCGTTTTGCTTTGTCGTCGGCACGCTGTGCAGCGGTGCTGCCGGCTTTATCGGCATGAAGGCGGCGACCGCGGCCAATGCCAGAGTGGCGCAGGGTGCGCGCAGCAGCGGGATGCCGAAGGCATTGCATGTCGCGTTCAATGGCGGTTCAGTGCTGGGGATCAGCGTGGTCGGTTTCGGCTTGTTAGGTCTGGCTGCCGTGTTTGCTGTATTTGTCATCTTGTTTGATGATGTAGCGGCCGCGGTGCCGGTCGTGGCTGGCTATGGCTTAGGCTGTTCATTCATCGCCCTGTTTGCCCGTGTCGGCGGCGGCATCTATACGAAAGCGGCCGATGTCGGTGCCGATCTGGTCGGCAAAGTGGAAGCGGGCATCCCGGAGGATGATCCGCGCAACCCGGCGGTCATCGCCGATAACGTCGGTGACAATGTCGGCGATATCGCCGGTATGGGTTCAGATCTTTGCGAATCTTATGTCGGCGCGCTGGTCTCAGCCATCTCGCTGGGCATCAGCGTGAGCGTGAGCGGGCAGAATGCGGCGCTGGAGGCGGCTGCGTTCCCGTTTGTGATCGCGGCGCTTGGCGTCATCGCCTCGGTGGCTGCACAGCTGTTCATCCGCTGCCGCAGCTGGGAGAACCCGCAGAAGGCGCTGAGCATCGCCACTTATGTGGCGACCGGATTCGTGCTGGCGGCATCCTTTGCGGCCTCAAGGGTCGTCTTTGATGAGAATGGACCGTTCTTCTCGGTGCTTTCCGGCTTGATCGTCGGGATCCTCATCGGCAAGATCGCGGAATACTACACGAGCGATGAGCACAAGCATGTCAAGGAGATCGCGCATCAGAGTCAGACCGGTCATGCGACCAACATCATCTCTGGCTTCAGCATCGGCATGCAGTCGACGATGCTGACGGTCCTGCTGCTGGGTGCGGGCATCGTGCTGAGCTATCTGTTCTTCGGCATGTATGGCATCGCGCTTGGCGCGGTCGGCATGCTGTCGACGACCGGCATCACTGTTTCGGTAGACGCATATGGACCGATCGCAGATAATGCCGGCGGTATCGCAGAGATGGCAGAACTTGAGCCAGAAGTCCGCAGCATCACCGATCGTCTTGATTCGGTAGGCAATACGACCGCGGCCATCGGCAAAGGCTTCTGCATCGGCAGCGCCGCATTCACCGCGCTGGCCATGATCGTCGCGTTTGCGCAGGCGGCAGGTCTGGATGTCATCTCCTTGCTTGAGCCAGGCGTGATCATCGGGCTGATGATCGGCGCGATGCTGCCATACTTCTTTACCTCGCTGACCTTGAAGTCCGTGGGCACGGCAGCCAATCACATGATCGATGAGGTCCGCCGTCAGTTCCGGGATGATCCGGGCATCATGGCCGGAACGAGCAAGCCGGATTATGCGCGCTGTGTCGATATCTCCACGCAGGCGGCATTGCGGGAAATGATCCTGCCAGGGCTGATCGCCGTATGTTCGCCGGTGATCATCGGCTTGCTGCTGGGCACGGCTGGTCTGGGCGGCATGCTGCTGGGCGCGCTGCTCTCCGCCATCATGCTCGCGGTGTTCATGGCCAATGCCGGCGGCGCGTGGGACAATGCGAAGAAGTATATCGAAAGCGGAAAGCTGGGCGGAAAGGGCAGCGATGCTCATAAGGCCGCCGTCACCGGAGATACGGTAGGCGATCCGTTCAAGGATACGGCAGGACCTGCGATGGACATCCTCATCAAGCTCATGTCGGTGATCTCGTTGATCCTGGCGCCGATCCTGATGCAGATGACGCCGCTGTTGGATTTCCTGTTCCATTAAGAGAAAAGAAAAAGCAGACCGGTGCGATCCGATCTGCTTTTTTTCAGCTTTCTGTGTGGACGAGGCGGTAGACGACAACCTCGCTTGGAGAAAACAGCCGGGCGTTGATCTCAGTGGTGCCTACGCCGCTGGAGACTTGCAGCTCCATGCCGCTGATGCTGTATTTGCCCAGTGAGTAAGTCTGGGAACCGTCAAACTGCCGGTATCCGCCGATCAGCGGGATATTGATCTGTGCGCCGTGGGAATTACCGGCCAGCCCCAGGGAGATCGACGCATAGGGAATCTGCTCATCGGCGAACAGATCCGGACAGTGCGTGATCATGATGTTGTATTCCTGATCGCTGATGTTGCTGAAGGCGGCGCTGAGGTCTGGAGAGCCATTTACCTGGGAATCCGCCCCGATGAGCGTGATGCCGCTCATCGATCCGTTGCGGATGCGGATCGCGGTGTTGGTGAGCAGCTCAAAGTCGGCGCCGTCCAGGATCTGGGTGACCTGCGTCCTGACCTCTTCGCTGACCTGGTCGCGTTCGCCGAGCACGGCGTATTTGCCCAGCGGCGCATCGATCTGCTTGAGCATCTCGGTGAGCGAGGAAGCAGTTTCCTCATCGATCCCGTTTTTCTCGGGATGATCAAACAAATCGCCGCCAAAGATGACGACATCCGCCTGTGCATCATTGATCGTATCGATCACATCCTGCAGCTTGTTCTCGTTCATGAACGCGCCGTATTCCACGTCCGTGAAGAACAGGATCTGTATATCGTTCATCGATTCCGGGATCTTGTCTGAGCGCAGGGTCTCATAGCGCACTTCGGTATGGTTGACCGCCACGAACAGCGCGTAGTACATCGAGCCCATGAAGATCAGCGCGAGGACAAGAAGGATGGAAACGATGCGAAGCAGTTTTCTTACCATCTGTTTCACCACCTGTGTGTAAGATATTCTATCATACTGAACGGCAAAAAAGAAGTCCGCCGCAGCGGACCTCGGGTTATTCTGCTTTTGCCGGCTGTGCCTTTTTGGCTTCGCCCTGTGCCTCTTTATCGTGGCGGCGGTGCTCCTTCGCACCATGGTTCTTTGCCCTGGCTGCACGGGAAGCGTTGCGCGCGGCACGCATCGCTTCGATCTCGGCCATGGTCGACTTGGAGTTGATGATGACCGGGATGACGATCGGGTTGCGCCGCGTCTTGTTGTAGAGGAACGGTTCGAGCGAGGAGCGGACACAGTTCTTCAGCTCGCCGAATGTCGTGCGCTGCGCCATCTTTTCCTTCAGCGCCGCATAGACGATATTCTCCGCCTCTCTAAGCAGGCTTTGAGAATCCTTGATGAAGACGAAGCCGCGGGAAACGATGACCGGCTTCATCAGGATCTTGTTTTCTTTAGAATCGATGGCGATGACCACGGAGACCAGACCGTTGTTGGCCAGGATCTTACGGTCCTTGAGCACAGCGGTGGAAAGCCCGCTGATGTCATTGCCATCCACATAGATGTCGTCCGCCTGTATGCGGAAGCTGGTCGGCAGCACCTGATGATCGCGCAGGACGAGCACGTCGCCGTTGGCGCAGGTGAAGATGTTTTCCGGCGGGATGCCGGTCTCGATCGCCGTGTTCTTGTGCTGGACGAGCATCTTGTATTCGCCGTGGACCGGCATGAAATATTTCGGCTTGATCAGCTGCAGCATCAGCTTCTGCTCCTCCTGGGAAGCGTGCCCGGTCGTGTGCAGGTTGTTCAGCACAGACTTGGTCAGCACGTTGGCGCCGGCGCGGAACAGCTTGTTCACCACATGGTTGATGCTCTCGCCGTTGCCTGGGATCGGGGAAGAGGAGAAGACGACCGTGTCGCCCGGGATCAGCTTGATCCAGCGGTGCGTGCCGTTGGCGATGCGGGAGAGCGCCGCCAGCGGTTCTCCCTGCGACCCTGTGCAGACGATGCAGATCTTGTTCGCCGGCGTGTGGTTGAGCTGCTCAGGCGTGAGGAAATGCTCGTCCGCGATGCGGATATTTCCGGATTTGCGGCTGATGTTGACGACGTTTTCCATGCTGCGTCCGAAGATGCAGACCTTGCGCCCGCAGCGTACGGCTGCCTCCAGGATCTGAGAGACGCGGTGCACGTTGGATGCGAACGTGGCGACGATCAGCCTGCCGCTGCACTTGCGCGTGATCTCCAGGATCTCCTGTGCGACTTTCTTCTCCGAGATGGAAAAGTCTTCGACGCCGGAATTGGTGGAATCGCTCATGAGCAGATCGACCCCGATCTGTCCCATGTATGCCATGACCTGATAATCGGCATTCAGCCCGACCGGGGTCAGGTCGAACTTGAAATCGCCGGTCTCGACGATGCGCCCGTTGGGCGTATTGATCAATATGCCCAGAGAATCGGGAATGGAGTGGATCGTGTTGAAAAAGCCCACGGTGAAATGCTTCATGTGGATCGATGACTCATCGGTGATCTCGATGAGCTTCACGCCCTTCACCATGCGATGTTCCTCCAGCTTCTTGCGGATCAGCGCGCAGGCAAAGCGCGGCGCGTAGATCGCTTCCACATTTACCGTGCGGAGCAGGAAGGGGATGCCCCCGATGTGATCCTCGTGACCGTGCGTGATGACGAGCACCTTGCGCTTGCGGTTATGCTTGAGCAGATGGCTGTAATCGGGGATGACATAGTCCACACCGAGGAGGTTGTCCTCGGGAAAACGGACACCTGCGTCAACGATCAGGATCTCATTTCCATGTTCAAAACAGTACGTGTTCTTGCCGATTTCACCCAGTCCGCCAAGCGCGTATATCATGGTATCGTTTTTTTCGATCGATGTCTTATTATATTCATTGCGGAAACTATCGGTTTCTTTCGGTGCGTGTGTGCGGTGATTAGAATTCATATTATCTCCTTTCCTATGATTTATCTCATGTTCAGATCAAATGACTGCACCCTTGTCCATACTATTATAGCATAAAATCCGTTTCTTTAAACTTCATATGAGCTAATGGTATGCCTGAATCAATCATCTATTATAAAGAAGGCATCTGTTTTGTCAACCATTTCTCTTTGGATGATAAAACAAGGGGCACGGAATGTGTCCCTTGGCTTATCACCCGATGACTTCCGCCTGCGGATCTTCTTTCCACGGGTCATCCTTGTTGATGCGGTCATAGAAGAGGATGCCGGAAAGATGATCGATCTCATGCTGGAGGCAGATGGCGGTATAGCCTTCCGCTCTGACCCGGATGAAATCCTTTCTGAGCAGGTCGTAGCCGGTGACCGTGATGCGGGCATGACGCCAGACGAGCCCCTCATGCTCCTCGGCAACGGAAAGGCAGCCTTCTCCCTGCGCCAGATAGGCGTTCTGCACGGATTCCGAAACGATCCTGGGGTTGGCCAGCGCAAATTCATCGCTGCCCTCTTCCGTAGGGACGCTGACAGCGATCAGCGCCTTGGGGATGCCGAGCTGGATGGCGGCGATGCCCACGGCGGGGCGCAGGCCTTCACGCTTGGCGATCTCCTCGTCCTGCGAATCGCGCACATAAGCGATCATCGCCTCGAGCAGCTCGCTGTCTTCTGCGCTCAGGGGCAGGGGGACCTGCTCGCTTTTCGTGCGGATGCGCGGATCGGTATCGAGAATGATGTCCTTCACAGATATTTTCATGAATGTCCTTCCTTTCTGATGTTCATGATAATTCTTATTTTAACGTCTTTTATATCGATTGAAAAGTTTTTTTCACAAAAACGCCGTGTAAAAGCATTTTCGAATATGGTAGAATGTACTTACTGCAAAGGAGGGGGACCATGGCGAAGGAGAAGAGGAAAAAAGGGAAGCTGACCGGTATCCTGCGCATGCCGAAAGGATCGGACAAGATCCTGCATTTCACCGTGCTTGTGCTGGTGCTGTTTGGCTCCGTGATGATCGTGGACATCAATGTGGGACAGACTTCTTCCAACAATATGGTCGTCATCACCACTGCCGTGAAACAGGGGCTGTTCATGATCGCCGGGTATGTCGCGATGCTCTTTGCGGCAAAGGTATTTGAATTCAACTGGTTTTACCGGCTGAGCAAGGTGATCATCATCGCGATGAC
Organism: uncultured Solobacterium sp.; assembly: GCA_900543035.1. Classification (GTDB taxonomy): domain Bacteria; phylum Bacillota_I; class Bacilli_A; order Erysipelotrichales; family Erysipelotrichaceae; genus Merdibacter; species Merdibacter merdipullorum. The sequence continues at coordinate 2,190 of UQPV01000019.1, read as the reverse complement.
GGTCTTGCTCATCCTGCCGTTCTTTTCGATCGAACAAGGCGGATCCAACGCCTGGATCTATATCACGATCGGTTCGCAGGTCATCTCGCTGCAGCCTTCTGAGTTCGTCAAGCCGCTCATGATCGTGCTGATCGCGACGTATGTCTATGCGGCGCAGTATCACAAGGGGATGCAGAAGAGCGCATGGAAGATGCTGCGGGTGCCGATCATCTGCTTTGTCTTGTTCAGCGTCATCATCCTGGCGCAGCGCGATATCGGCGCATTGGCCATCTTGTTTCTGATCTGCGCAGGCGCGATACAGCCTGTCGCTTATCCGAAGCTGCGCAAGCTGCAGGTCGCAGCGCGCGCGGCCGTGCTGATCGGCTTTGTCTTGGTCTTCATCGGCATGTCGCCCATCGGTCTGCCGATCGTGGAAAAGATGGCGGATCTGCCGCTGCTCGGGCATATCGCCGCTCGTTTCGTCAATGCCGCGGACCCGACCGCGCTCGATATGTACGGCGGAGGCTATCAGCCTTCGCATGCGCTTTACGCCATCACCAGCTCAGGCATCTTCGGGCTGGGGTTTGGCAACTCTACCCGGAAGTATGGTTATCTGACCCAGGCGGACAGCGACTATATCCTGGCCATCATCGTCGAGGAGCTGGGCATCTTCGGCCTGCTGTTCATCACGATCGGGTACGGCATCATCATCTTCCGGCTGTTCCGCTATGCGTTCAAGACCAATTTCGTGCCATATAAGATCATCCTGAGCGGCGCGGCCATATATCTGGGCGCCCACTTCATGCTGAATGTGGGCGGGGTCAGCGCGCTGCTGCCGCTGACCGGCGTTCCGCTGCTGTTCATCTCCGACGGCGGTTCCGCGCTGGTGAGCGCGTTCATCACGATGGGGCTGTGTCAGCATGTCATCGCGAAGATCAATACGACGGAGCTGGCGGAAAAGCAGTAAGCAGAAAAGAAGTCCGCGGTCCGCGGACTTCCAAAGAAAGGGAAGAGGAGAAACAAAGATTGGGGGTTTCACATCCGTTGTTTCATCGGATGCACTAGTATCATTCCCCCGTCTTTGGCGTTTATACACGAGGAGTTGAAAAATATGCGAATTGTTGCAGGGGAGTTTCGTTCCCGCACCATCGATGCCGTTGCGGGCAGTGCGACCCGTCCGACCGCCGACAAGATCAAGGAGGCGGTATTTTCTCGCATCGGCCCCTATTTTGAGGGCGGAAGGATGCTGGATGCGTATGCGGGCAGCGGCAATATCAGCTTTGAGGCGCTCAGCCGCGGCATGCGCGAGAGCTGGCTGTGCGACATCAGCGCGAAGGCGGTCGCGACCATCCGCAGCAACGCGTCCAAGCTGGGCGTGGAGGAGCGCTGCCACATTCACCGCCGCGATGTGTTCGCCATGCTCGACACCTTTGCGCAGGCGGACATCCGCTTCGACTTAGTCTATCTGGATCCGCCATACCGCAAGCAGAAGAACGCAGAGCTCATGCTCGCGCTGGAAGAGAAGGCGCTGCTTGAGCCCTCGGCATGGGTCATCGTCGAAAGCCTCAGTGAGGATGTCTTCGACGAGGCGTATGGCAGCCTCGTCAAGGTAAAGGAGAATACATATGGAACGATACGCATCACGTGTTACAGGAGGACGGCATGAGCAGGGCGGTCTTTCCGGGATCCTTTGACCCGGTGACGCTGGGCCACCTGCATCTGATCCGCAGGGCGGCCAGGCTCTATGATGAAGTGATCGTGGTCATCGCGGTCAATTCGCAGAAGCATGCGCTGTTCACGGCAGAAGAGCGCCGCGCGCTGATCGAAGAGAACATCCGCGGCATGGGCAATGTGCGGGTGGATACGGCAGAGGGACTGCTGGTGCGCAAGGTCAGAGAGCTGGGCGCACAGGTGATCATTCGCGGGATCCGCGATGAAGCGGATTTTGCCTATGAGAAACAGATCGCCTGGGCGAATCATGAGCTGGATGAACAGATCGAGACGGTCTGCCTGTTCGCGCAGGAAGGCTATGCGGCGGTATCCAGCAGCATCATCCGCGAGTTCGCTTCCTATGGCGCAGACATCCGCCGTTATGTGCCGGAAAACGTGGCGGCGGCGATAGAGCGGAAATATGAGAGAAAGCTAACTATATAAAAATCAAGTAAATTAGATGAAAAAGTTTGAAAATGTAGACTAACTGATTTTTGATAG
>UQPV01000018.1 GCA_900543035.1 uncultured Solobacterium sp. | reverse complement strand
TTCAGTTTGTCGGCATCTGTTCATTTTATCGTGATGTTTTCCTGGCCTTTTCGTTCAATTTAATGTGATGTTCTACATTTATGGGATAATGATGTTACGAAAGTGAACGCTGGCTGAAGCTGTCCTTTTTCATCAAAGCGCCTGATACGTTGAAAAAGTGAAAGGCAGCCGTGGGAAATCGGCTGCCTCTCGGGGATGGGAAAAGAATGAAAAAGCTATTGCTGAAGTCTTCATCGACTTCGCTATTATCCTACGAAACAATTATGGAATTATGATGGAATCAATGTGAACGTTTTCTGAATATAGGTTTACACTGTGCATGATTGAAGGTAAAATAGAACTAAACTCCTCTGTGCAGTGAATATACAGGGAATAAAGGAGGACATTATGAAAGATATCGAATTGCTGAGCCTTCTGGAAACCAATGCCCGGCTCTCTGTCAGAGATTTGTCGGACATCCTTCTGGAAGAGGAAGAAAACATCATCCAGCGCATGGACAGCCTGGAAAAAAGAAAGATCATCTGCGGCTATCATACCGTCATCAACTGGGACAAGGCCAGCCGCGGACGCAAGGTCATGGCCATCATCGAAGTCGGCGTCACGCCGCAGCGGGATTATGGCTACGATAAGATTGCCAGGACCATCGCCCGTTATCCGGAAGTGGACACGATGTATCTGCTGAGCGGAAAAAGCGAATTCATGTGCATGGTCTATGGCAAGAGCATGTACGATGTGGCCAGCTTCGTCGCTGACAAGATCGCCTGCATCGACTCGGTGAAATCGACGGTCACGCTGTTCGTCCTGAAGCAGTATAAGGAAAGCGGCATCATCCTGGAGGATGAGCGCAAACACAACGGAGAACGGCTGGTGGTGACGCCATGAATTATGAAGAGATCCTGTCTGAGCGTGTCAGAACGATCGCGCCCAGCGGCATCCGCCGCTTTTTCGATCTTGCCAGCGAGATCGAAGGGGTGATCTCGCTCGGTGTGGGAGAGCCTGATTTCAGCACGCCCTGGCACATCTGCGACGCAGCCATTTATTCCATCGAGAACGGAAAGACCCACTATACGGCCAATCAGGGCCTGTTCGAACTGCGCCGGGAGATCTGCAATTACCATAAGCGACGCTTTCAGATGGACTATGATCCAAACGATAATGTCATCGTTACGGTCGGCGGAAGCGAAGGCATCGATATCGCGCTGCGCGCGCTGATCGATCCCGGAGACGAGGTCATCACGATGAACCCGTCCTACGTCGCCTATACCCCCGGCATCACGCTGGCCGGAGGCGTATGCGTCCCAGTGGAGCTGAAGCATGAAGATGACTTCAAGCTGCTGCCCGAGGCGCTGGAAGCCGCCATCAGCGAAAAGACAAAAGTGCTGCTCATCAACTTCCCGAGCAATCCGACCGGCGGAGTGATGAGCCATGAGGACTATGCCAAGCTGGTGCCGATCATCCGCGACCATCACCTGATCGTCATCAGCGACGAGATCTATGCCGAGCTGACCTATGACGGCAAGTTCGCTTCGCTCGCCCAGTTCGATGAGATCAAGGATCAGGTCATCGTCATCAACGGCTTTTCCAAGGCCTTCGCCATGACCGGATGGCGGCTGGGATACATCCTGGCCAATCCTACGCTCATCCAGGCGATGAACAAGATCCATCAGTATGTCATCATGTCTGCGCCCACGGCGGCGCAGTACGGCGCCATCGAGGGGCTCAGAAAGGGCCTTCCGCATGTGCAGGAGATGGTGGACTCTTACCGCGCCCGCCGCAACTTCATCGTTTCCGGATTCAACCGGATCGGCCTGCAGTGCCATCTGCCGCACGGCGCGTTCTATGTCTTCCCGGACATCCGGAAGACCGGGCTGAGCAGCGATGCGTTCTGTGAGCTGCTGCTGAAAGAAGAGAAAGTGGCCTGCGTGCCGGGCACCGCGTTCGGCGAGGCCGGAGAAGGCTTCATCCGCGTATCCTACGCTTACAGCATCGACCACATCCGGGAAGCGCTGGCTCGCATCGAGCACTTCCTGAAGAAATTCAACTTAGCACGCTGAATGCCGCCGGGGCGATCTGATCCGCCCCGGTTTTTTTGCGCAAAAAAAGAACTGAAGGAAAGCAGTGCTCTCTCTTCAGTCCTCATGGTTCATGCGGTCATCTCTGCGATCGCCTTCTGATAGGAAACGGTCTTCTCATGCGCGTTTTCCAGGGAATCGCCCTTGATGCAGAAATAGAATTTGCACTTCGGCTCCGTACCGCTCGGGCGGATCGCGATCCAGCTGCCATCCTCCAGATAGTACTTCAGCACATCTGATTTCGTGAAGCCCTTCAGCTCGCTCACCGCGCCGTTCTCCTTGATGACACATTCGTTATAGTCCTCAAAGCGGATGACCTTCGTGCCGGCGATCTCGCTTACCTCGCTGTTGCGCAGGTCGGAGAGGATCTGCTTGATGCGCATCGCGCCTTCCTGTCCGGCGAGCTTCAGCGAGGTCTGGCTCTCTTCATAATAGCCCAGCTCCGCATACAGATCATACAGCACATCGACCAGCGTCTTGCCCTGTGCCTTGTAATAGCATGCGGCTTCTGCCAGCATCAGGCACGCCTGCGGCGCATCTTTGTCACGGACGAACGGCTTGATCAGTGAACCGTAGCTCTCTTCATAGCCGAACACATAGTTCTTTTCGTGGCTGACCTCATACTTGGCGACTTTTTCGCCGATGAATTTGAATCCGGTCAGTGTCTTCTCGCATTCCACGCCATATTTGGCGGCGATCTTTTCACCAAGATCGCTGGTCACGACCGTATTGAACATGACCGGATGATCCGGCATCTGTCCCTTGGCCTGCAGCTGCGACATGATGTATTCGATCAGCACGGAACCGCTCTGGTTGCCCGTTAACAGCTTATATTCGCCCTCGTGCTTGACGCCGACGCCCATACGGTCAGCATCCGGATCGCAGACGAGGATGATGTCCGCGTCTTCGCGCTTCGCATAGTCCAGCGCCAGCGCATATGAACCCGGCTCTTCCGGATTCGGCGTCGGTGTGTTGGAGAAATCCGGATCCGGCGTGCACTGCTCTTCCACAGCGACGAAATGGTATCCGGCGCGGCGGTAGATCTCCTTCACCGGGACGTTGGCCGTGCCATGTTCCGGCGTGAAGATGATCTTGATATCGTCCTTGTTCACATCCGGATTCAGCTGGATGCTCAGCACGTTCTGATAGTATTCTTCATCGACTTCTCTGCCGATGACCGTGATCAGCTTTTCTTCCTCCGGCGTTACGTCTGCCGTGATCGCCAGCTCATCCTGCACCGCATTGACCCGGTCGATCACCTGCTGAGCCAGCGCAGGCACCAGCTGACAGCCCTTCTCATCATACAGCTTATAACCGTTATACTCCTTCGGGTTATGAGAAGCCGTCACCATGATGCCGCCGAAGCAGTTCAGATGACGCACCGCAAAGGAAAGCTCCGGCGTCGGACGCAGTGATTCAAACACATAGGAGCGGATGCCGTGCTTAGCCAGCACCTTGGCGGAATCCATGGCGAATTCCGGCGACATGTGACGGTTGTCATAGCCGATCGCCACGCCGCGCGCCTTCGCTTCTTCCCCGTGCGCCTCGATATATGCGGCAAAGCCTTCATTTGCCTTGCGGATCGTATGCAGATTGATCCTGTTCGTTCCTGGTCCCAGCAGGCCTCTCATGCCCGCCGTACCAAATTCGATCGTCGTGTAGAACGCGTCGTTCTTCTCCTGCTCACTCATCGTTTCAAGGACCTTCTTGTAGGAAGGATCCAGGTTCGGATGGTTCAGCCATCGTTCATAAGCTTCATTGACCATGTTTCATCAACCTCTCCTCATTCAGTTCTGGTAAGACCATTATATCATAAACCGTACAAAAAATGTGCATAAAGCAAATAAAAGTGAACGCTTTCACCTATGCGTGCATCCAAGAAAAAAGCCATTATCAAGATGATAACAGCTTCATTTCAGATTGATTTATGCAATAATCTTCTGCGCGCGCAGCACATCTTCGATTGCGGCGATAGCAGCGTCCTCGTCCTCACCGTTGCAGGAAATCGTGATTTCGGACTGCGTCGGGATACCGAGAGACATTACGCCCATGATGGACTTCATGTTTACTTCACGGCCCTTGAAAGACACGTTAACTTCGCATTTGAACTTGCTGGCAGCATTGACCGCCACAGTGGCAGGACGCGCATGTAATCCGACCGGATCAACTACAGATACTGTAATTTGTTTCATTTTCAATTCCTCCTATTGTCCTTCTACCTAATTAGTATTTTACTCCATTTTGATAACACTTACAATGGCTTTTCTCTTTTTTTTGTTGTTTTTCAACATTTTCCAGCCAGAACGTTTTCCAACTTGTCCCGTTCTTCCGTATCGACAGCCGTGATCCCCTCCGCATGAAGCAGCTGTGCAAAGATCCCGGACCCGCGGATCAGCCTCCCGCTGAAGGTCCCGTCATAGATATGCCGGCAGCCGCAGCTCGGACTGCGCGCCTGTAGGACGGCGAGCTGTGCCCCGGCAGACTTTAACTTTTCCAGTTCGATTCGCGCGCCGCGCCGGTATTGCGCATCACAGCTGATTCCGCCTGCGGTCTGCACCGTGCCAGCGACGATCTCACAGGGCTCTCGCGGGATCGGCAGACCCCCGCTCACTTCTGGACAAACGGGGATGACCTCATGGCCCCGCAGCCATCCGCACAGTGCTTCATCATAGTTGTTTCCGCCGCTGTATTTACAGTTTTCGCCCAGCAGGCAGCGGCTCACTGCGACCTTCATCGTCCCTCCCGGAAGAATTCATCGCACAGCCCAGCTAACATATCGCTGCCTTCGACATAGCTGGCGTGATCCTCGTGTTCCAGGATGAACAGGCGGCTGTCTGCGATGCAGGCGGCGATCTCCCGGGTATGCGCCTCCTCGATGATGTCGTTCTGCCCGGCCAGCACACAGGTCGGACACTGCACACGTGAGAGATCCGCCTTCGTCAGCAGCGGTTCCTCCAGCATCAGCGCCATGCGCGGATCGCCGCTTCGCGCATATTCCGCACGCATGTCCCGCCGGCCCTCCTCCTTGATGCCATAGGGATGGTAATTGGCCCCGCACAGGATCATGCGCCTCACCAGCTGCGGATACCAGATGGCCAGAAACAATGCGATGATGCCGCCGTCGCTGAAGCCAAGCAGATCGATCGGCCCATCAAACAGCTGAATGAGCGCCTCGGTCATGTCCTGCGCCATATCGCTGTAATGATACTCGCTTACCGGGGTGCTTTTCCCATGCCCCCGCGTATCAAACAGAAAGATCTGGAAGCGGTCCTGCAGCGCGGCGCACAGCGTGGAAAAGGTCGTATGATCCTCTCCGTTCCCATGAAGCATGACCAGCGGCATGCCGCTGCCATGCACCTCATAATACAGGTCGATCCCGTTCACATGAATGCTCGCCATATGCTCCTCCTCTCGTCTCCATGATACCACATCGCGGCGGCATAGAAAAAGACGGCCGCAGCCATCTTTTTCAAGGGGGTTAATATTTCAACAGTTCGTCATACAGCAAGCCATAGGTCACAGCGCTCTTTTCCCAGCTGACATCCGTGTTCATCGCATGACGAATCAATGTTGTCCAATCTTCCTTGCGATTGTAGTAGACATCAATCGCAAAATACAGCGTATTGATCAGCTCATCAGAGCTGTAGTTCGCAAAGCTGAAGCCGTTTCCGGTCTTCTCATACTCATTGAACGGCTGCACCGTATCGCGCAGTCCGCCGGTCTCCCGCACCAGCGGCAGCGTGCCGTAGCGCATCGAGATCAGCTGCGAGATGCCGCATGGCTCAAAGAGCGAAGGCATCAGGAACAAGTCGCTCGCCGCATAGATGCGGTGTGCCAATGACTCATTGTAGCCGCGATAGAACACGATCTTGCCCTTGTTGCCGTTTTCCAGCTGCGCCATCTTCTCTTCGATCAGCGGTTCTCCGCTGCCCAATACAGCCAGCTGGATCGGTGCTGCGCACAGCTCGTTCAGCTTTTCCATCAATAGATAGAAGCCCTTCTGCCAGGTCAGGCGGGAAACCACGCCGATGAGCATGACATTCGGATCGACCTGCAGTCCAAGCTCCTTCTGCAGCGCCATCTTGTTTTCCTTCTTCTGTTTCTCGACATTGACCTTGTTGTAGTGATAAGGGATCTCCGGGTCATCCATCGGATTCCACATCTCGATGTCGATGCCGTTCACGATGCCCCACAGATCATACTTGCGCATGTTCAGCACCATTTCCAGATGCTCGCCATACTGCGGCGTCAGGATCTCCTGAGAATAGCTCGGCGATACGGTCGTCACCTTGTCGGCATACAGGATGCCTGATTTCATGAAGCTGATGCCGCCGTCATAACGCACATTGCCATTATCAAACAAGTAATATCCCAGGCCCAGGCAGCTGTCCAGCATCTCTACGCCGAAGTTGCCCTGATAAGCCATGTTATGGATCGTATAGACATGGCGGATGTTGCGGTAACGCTCATCGAAGCTGTGTCCTTCCTTGCACATGCATGGGATCATGCCGGTATGCCAGTCGTGGCAGTGGATGATCTGCGGCCAATAATTGAGCTGGTTGAGCATCTCGATGACCGCTTTCTGGAAATACGCAAAGCGCTCGCCGTCATCGTCATATCCATACATGGAATCTCGTTCAAAATATCCCTGGTGCTCGATGAAATAGAACACGACATTGTTCTTGATGATGGAGAACAGTCTCACCGGCACTTCATGATAGTTGATGGATACTGAGTATTCCTTTTCAAAATAGAAGTCCTGATGATACTTTTCCGCGATCTTTTTATACAGCGGCATGACGACGCGGACTTCATGCCCCTTCTTTACGAGTTCCGGAGCCAGGGAGCCGATCACATCGGCCAGACCGCCGCTCTTGATGAACGGAAGTCCCTCTCCGGCTGCCATTAAGATAGTAGCCATTAGATTCGGTCTCCTCTCTTGATATACAACGGATGATCCGGTTCGCCGATCAGTTCCTTCTTGCGGATCGCTTTGACCTTCTTATCCACGACCGCACATCTGATGCAGACGTCCTCGCCGATGATCACGCCCGGAAGGATGACGCTGTCCTCCACGACGGCGCCCTTCTTGATGACCACGCCTCGGCCGATGACAGAATTGCGCACCGTACCTTCGATCTCACAGCCGTTGGACACCATGGAATGCACCACGGCTCCGCCGTTGGAATACTGCGTCGGTGCAGAGTCATTGGTCCGCGTATAGATCGGCCACTCTGAATTAAACAGATCCTTGGCCTTATCAAAATCCAGCAGCGAGATATTCGCGTCATAGTAGCTCTTGAAGTCGCTCACGCAGGCGAAGAAGCCGCGCAGCGAGATGCCGCGGATATCCAATTCCGGACATTCATCATTGATGATGTCCTTGAACCAATACATAGAGCTTGTATTCGCTGCTTTCTTGACCAGCGAGATGAACAGCTCCTTGGACAAGATGTATGTTCCGCAGGAAACGGCACGGTTCTTGTAATTGCCGTGGTTCTGATCGATGGAAAGCACGCCCTTCTGACGATTGAGATTGAGCACATCACAGTTGATGAAGCTCTCCTTGGCATTGTCCACATTCTTATACAGGATGGAGATATCCGCCCCGCTCTTGATGTGCTGGTCGAGCAGTTCCGCATAATCCGCGCGGAAGATCATGTTGCTCGCCGTGATGATCACATACGGATCAGGCGCTTCCTCGATGGACTGCATGTTGAACATATACGTGCAGATGTCGCTGTTATAGGCGCTGTTCGCGCTCATGTCCTCCGCGGTCAGGATATGCAGCTTCCCGCGTTTGGAATTGATGTTGTAATGACGTCCTGTGCCCAGATGCTCGATCAGCGAACGCGGGTTGGCCTTGACATAGACCTGGATGCGGTCCACGCCGCTGTTGCTCAGGTTCGAGATCGGGAAGTCGATCATGCGGTAACGGCCCAAAAAGGAGAATGCGGAGACCGGACGATAATCCTGCATGCCCTTGACCAGGACATTTGGTCCTTCATAGTTTACGATTCCGAATGCTTCACACATAACTATTCACCCCTCACTCTCTTGCTGATCAGCTCGATCTTCTCACTGTTGGGATCACCGACGATCGCGCCGGCATCGATCTTCACGCCGTCAGCCACGATCGCACGATAGACCTTCGCCCCTTCGCCGACTTCGGCGTTCGGCATCAGGACCGCTTCCTTAACTTCCGCGTTTTCCCTGATCTTCACGTTGGTAAAGAGCACGGAATCCTCCACGCTTCCTTCGATGATGCAGCCCTGATTGATATATGCGTTGTGCACCGAACCGGTCTCGCTCACATAATGCGGCATGGTCGGCACATCTTCGGTATAGATCTTCCATGACGGATCGCTGAGATCCAGGTCATTGTTCTTGTCGAGCAGGTCCATATTGGCTTCCCACAGGGAGTCGATCGTGCCGACATCCTTCCAGTAGCCCTTGAACTGCCAGGCGAACAGCCGCTTGCCGTCATTGAGCATCGTCGGGATGATGTCCTTTCCGAAGTCATGGTTGGAATCCGGATTCACCATGTCTGCCGTCAGCATCTTCCTGAGCAGCTTCCAATTGAAGATGTAGATGCCCATCGAAGCCAGGTTGCTCTTCGGCTGCGCCGGCTTTTCCTCAAATTCGATGATCCGCTCTTCCTCATCCGTGTTCATGATGCCGAAACGGCTTGCTTCCTTCATCGGCACCGGACGCACAGCAATGGTCACATCGGCATTGCACTCAATGTGGTGTGAGAGCATCTTGGCATAATCCATCTTGTAAATATGGTCACCGGACAAAATCAGAACATAGTCCGGATCATTGCTGTCGATAAAGTCGATATTCTGAGAGATCGCATCGGCAGTTCCGCGGTATACTCCGAAAGCTGTGCCGTCTTTCTCGCGCGGCGGCAGCACATACACACCGCTGTCTCTCGTATCGAGGCCCCAACGCTGACCGGCTGCGGCATAAGAGTTCAAGATCACGGATTCGTACTGTGTCAGTACTCCGACAACATCGATGTTCGAGTTGGCGCAGTTGCTTAACGGGAAATCGATGATTCGATATTTCCCGCCGAAATACACTGCAGGCTTGGCGTTTTTCTTGGTCAGGTCCAGCAGACGTGTCCCTCGACCTCCGGCAAGTATCATTGCCAGCATCTTGTTCTGTTTCATATTAAACCCCCTCTTTAGGTTTCATACTTTTAGTATACTACTTTCACGTGAAAATTCCAGCGTTTTAAAGCAGTTTCAGAACTTTTGTATGCGCTTGCATGATTTGACATATTTCGCACTTTCCGCTTTCTCCTGCTCTCTGCTCATTTTTTTAAATAAGCGTTGATCCGCCGCTCCAACCTGATCAGCTCATTCTCGATATCCTGCTGATTATGCACCAATGCAGAAAGCGTCCCATCTGCGCTCTGGATGATCTGCTCCCGTTCTTGTGTCATGCGCACCGATACGCCCTGGCGCATGACCGTATCGAGCACGTCCATATCGAAAACGCTGGTTCCAGGGATATCCGCTTGCAGCGCCGCGTTGACTTCTTCATCCTGCATGATCGAAGGAAGCACCGAAACGCCTTGCGAAACGATCGCAGCTTGCTTCTGATGCTCTGCATCGCCGCTCAGATACCGCATGAACTCCCATGCTAGCTTTTTCTGCGTGCTGCGCGCAGACATCGCGACCATCAGTGTGTCGATAGCCGAAGTATTCACTCCCTGCTCTCCGCTGGGGAAAGGCAGGCATTCCCACTCAAAGCCAGAAAACTTCTTCACTCGCCATGGATAAGGCATATATGCCCGATAATCGCTGTAATTCATCGGCTGAAACGCCACCTGTCCTTCATCGAACTGCTGGGTGCTGACCTGATCCTGATCACAGACACCATACAGTTCACGCAAGAACGTTATCGCTTCGATCATCGATACATCGGAAAAGCTGGCCGTATCCGTCTGTTCATCATAGAAGAGCGCACCGTTGCTGTAGGCTGCCTGCTGCCAGCTAAAGCCGCATGTTCCATACTGATCGACCACACCGTCTCCGTCCGTATCTTTCGTCACCTTTTCCACGATCCGCAAAAAATCATCCCAGGTCCAATCTTGGTCAGGAATCGCTATTCCTTCTTGCTGCAGCAGCGTCTTGTTCACAAAGATGAGCTCAGGCACCGATAAATAAGGAAGCGCATACAACGTTCCATCTTGGCGGCATGTCTGCAGCGATGCCGGGTAATACGCCTCTTCCTGAAATGCCGCATCAGCCCGAGCAAAGTCATCCAACGGCTGTAAGGCATGAGTGGAAGCCAGCGTGGAAAAATATTCACTGGGCACGAACAAAATGTCCGGCAGATCATCACGCAGGATACACTGCGCGATCCATTCTTCATACTCATCCTTCGGAATACCGCTCTCATATTCGATCTGAACGCCAGGATGCGTTTCAGCAAAGGCGGCGATTGCTTCATCCAGCAAGCTGTAACTGTCTGCTTCCGGCACATCCCAGTTGCTGCCGGAAAACACTGCGATCCGCAGCACCGGTGTCCGCGAACCGAAATAAAGCATGCTCAAGACAGTCGCAGCGGTAAGCGCGACGATCAGCCAACGCCTTCTCATGTCTGTGATCCCCGGCGTACCAGCCGCTGATTCTGAAGCGCCCATATGGCCAGCTGAGTGCGGTCGCGCAGTGAAAGCTTATCCAAGATCACACTGATATAATTACGCACCGTTCCTTCGGTAAATGCCAGCTCTGCGGCAATCTCGCGGTTGGAGAGACCGTTGCCTACCTTTGCGATGATGCGCCATTCCGTGCGTGAAAGATGCTGCAGCTCATCGGCCGCGGTCTCACTTTCCACCTGGTTTTTCGCCATGTCGGAAAACATGCGCATCGCCTTGATGGCGATATCAGGATGGATGACCCCGCCGCCAGAAACGACCGTCACGATCGCCTGATGCAGCTCATCCAGCGAAACCCCCTTCAGCAGATAGCTGCTCGCGCCATATTTCAATGCGTCATAAATGTAATCATCGTCATCGAATGTGGTCAGCACGATGACCTGGATATCCGGATAGCGTTCTTTGACCTCTTTTGTACACTGCACACCGTTCATCTGCGGCATGCGCACATCCATCAAGATCACATCCGGACGACAGGATGGGATCAGGTTCAGCACCTCTTCCCCATCCGCCGCCAGACCAGCGATCTCAATATCATCTTGTGAACTAAGCAGGATCTTCAAGCTCTCTCTGAGCAGTTCCTGATCATCCGCGATCATCACCTTGATCATATCCGTTCATCCTCCTTTCTCAGCGGCAGCTCGACCAGCACTTCAAAACCGTCTCTGCCATAAAAACGTACATTGCCATTAAGCAATGCGATGCGCTCTTTCATATGATGCAGTCCAAAGCCCTCCTGAATATCCACGCACCCCTTGCCATCATCTTCAATGATCAGGATGAGAGAATCTTGGTCTTTGCCAAAGGAAATGTAAATGCGGCTGGCATGCCCATGCCGGACACTGTTGGTCATGCACTCCTGCACGATCCGATAGATCGTATCTTCTTCATCCGGCTGAAAGTCCAGCGAATCCAAATGACAGACATAGCTGACCTTGACCCCGCTCGAGCGCATGAACTCTTCGATCATCGTTTCCAGCGCCCCCTTGAGCGTGTGATTTTCCAACGCATCTGGACGCAGCTTGCGCACGGAACGCCGTACATCCTTCAATCCTTCTCGGGCCGTAGCAGACAAGATATCCAGCTGCTTTATCGCCATGTCTGGGTCGCGCTGCAACAGTGTCTTGGCCGCATCGATGCCGGTGGACAATCCGGTCAGCGTATGTCCAAGCGTATCATGTATCTCCCTGGCCAAGCGGTTACGTTCTCTTGTCTCTCCCATCTTCTCCCTGACATCCGCCATCTCCTCCAACTGATGATTCAGCGTGCGAAGCTCATCATTGATCCGGCGCATCTGTGCACTTTCCAGCATCTGATCCTGGATCAAAAACAGGATATACACCAGAAACAAGATAAGCACCGACGTAGAGAGCGCGGAAGCTGTCCCCTGAAAGAGCGAAGCAGACTGCGCCGTGTACGGATATAGATAACGTTCAAATGAAGTGATCGGCACAAAAGCGCTTACGACATGATCATTGGTGAACAAAAAGAGGATGACCAAGATGATCAGGCCGATGCCGCGGTTTTTCCGATCTCTGGTCAGCGTCAGCATATTGGCTGCCACAAGCAAGAATATCTGATTGCCGGCAAAGCTCGTCAGCCGCAGCAGTGCCATACATATGACGCTTTCCAAAAGCAAGAACGCCAGAGCGCTCCATGGCTTTTCCCGCACATGTCCGCGCAGCTGCATCACGCCCAACAGCATCGGATACAGCAAAAGCGTACCGCCCAGGATCAGCGTTGCAGGCAGCGGGATCACCTCTGCCTGCCTCAAGAAGTCCGCCGCTTCAAAACGCTGCTGGATGAGATCCGTCGTAAAAAAGATGAACAAAGCCAGAAACAGCAGCTGCAAAAAGCAGATCCCGCATAACAGCGCGTAGGAAACGCGCAGCCGAAAGCCGCTGTCCGATATCAACGCTTTGATCACTGCCATCCCTCCAATAAGTATTCATCGACATTGCTGCCATCGATCAGACTGACAGCGATTTCTTCCTCTTGCAGCTCATGATCGCCCGCCTTTATCGCATAAGCCGCGGATATGGCCTTCTGCGCCATCTTCTTTGGATATTGCGCCACAGTGGCATCCATATATCCCTCTTTGATCAGCACCTTGGCCTCTGGCGCACCATCCACGCCAAGCACCATCACCGCATCCTCATCGATCTTTTGATCTTGCAGCGCAGCCACGGCGCCCAGCGCAGAAGGATCATTCAATGCCATCACGACATCGAAGGCAGTACCTTGTTCCAACAGCCCCTCGATCAGCGGCATGCTTTTTTCCAGCTGCCCTTCACAATCCAGTTCACTCACGATATGATAGCCTGGTTCATCTGCGATAGCATCTCGAAAGCCCTGCAGCCGCTCTTGCGCCGAATAGGCCGCCCCATGGGAAAGCAGCACGATATCAGCACTTTCACGATGCTCCATCATATAGCGGGCACACAGCTGTCCGGCCTGGTAATTGTCTGAGACGACCGTATGATCGACAAAGTCTTCTCCATCATAGACATTGGTATCGATAGCGATGACGATGATGCCCTTC
Source organism: uncultured Solobacterium sp. (assembly GCA_900543035.1). Lineage (GTDB taxonomy): Bacteria > Bacillota_I > Bacilli_A > Erysipelotrichales > Erysipelotrichaceae > Merdibacter > Merdibacter merdipullorum. The sequence goes on along the minus strand of UQPV01000018.1, from coordinate 29,992 downwards.
TGACTGGCTTCCCTGAGCACATCGACCAAGCCGCGGGAATCGACAGGATTGACGATCAGCACATCTATACCTTCTGCCATCATCGTCTTGATCTGTTCGATCTGTCTCTCTATGGAAAGCTGTGGATCCATCGTGATCATCACATCACCGCCCGCTTCCACCTGATTGCGCAATTCTTCGTCGATCACTTCATAAAACGGGTTGTTCATGGTCATATAAGTAGCCCCAAACAGCAGCGGCTCTTCTTCGCTGACCAGTCCTGCAGCCGTATAATGGTGCAGCCATAAACATCCGATCAGCCCCAGCAGCAGGGTCAACGCCAGGATCGACAGTTCGACCGGGTATCTTTTCATCCTTTTCGCACTCCATTTCTTTCTTTCATTATATCAAAGCTTTTCAATGGGAAAAGGTCTTTTCGCAAATCGTTTGATTTACGAAAAGACCGCTTCAGCTTTGTTCTGCCAGCTTCAAGAGCTTTTCGATATTCTCTCTCCCATGCCGCAGCGATCGTGTCACTGCCAGCATCCAGATACAGTCCGCAGCCAGCAGCACGAACAGAAGGACACGCACCGCGGCAGCGCCGGGAAACGCTGTCTGAAATGCCGCATAGATGCCGGCTGCCAGCAGGGAGGAGAGCGCCATGGACATGCGCAGCCACTGCTTCAGCCTGTTCCACAGGATCTTCTGCATCTGCGCTTCCTGTCTGATCTGCTGCCTGTTCATGATCTCAATACGTGAGCTGCGGATCGAAGAATCCGATCAATACGCCGACAAAGGCGATCACGACAAGCAGAAGCATCACTTTCAGCGGAGACATCTTCTTCTTGGCGATCAGAAACCAGCATAATAGGACGAAGATGGCGGTCAGTCCTTGCGGCAACACTGAGTTGATCTGATCATTCAAATTCAGGAATACTTCGCCGGTATCCGGATTGCTCATCTCGAATACGGTCTTCACGCTCACCCAGGTCGCTGCCACAGCGCCGATGACCATGCTTCCCAGCATCATGATGCTTTCTCTGAGTGCCTGCGACTTTTCTCCGGTCAGGAACTCGACCGCTTTGCCGCCGAGCTCATATCCCTTGAAAAACAACAGCCGCATGCCCAGGGTGATGATCACATTCCAAGCGATGATATAGAAGACCGCACCTACCGGAGAGCCGCCGGTAGACAGACCAAGCGCAATGCCCAGCAGCAGCGGAATGAGCACGCCGACCACCAGTGAGTCGCCGATACCTGCGATCGGTCCCATCAGCCCGGCACGCAGACCGTTGATCGTATCGCTGTCCACACCCTCCTGATTAGCGCGGGCTTCTTCCAGGCCGACCGTTACGCCTACGATGATCGTCCCCAGCTGCGGTTCGGTATTGAAAAAGGCCTTATACGTTTCCAGCGCTTCTTTCTGTTCCTCTTTCGTATCATACAGTTCCTCAATGACCGGCAGCATCGCACACAGATATCCGAATGTCTGCATATGCTCCTGCGAGAAACAAGTCAGATGTCCATAATACCAGTTACGGAACGCTTTGTTCAGCGTCTTTTTTGACAATTTCTTCATCTTAGATATCCTCCTCGTCATCGGCATCATCAGATATGCTCACCTTGTTCATCTGCGCAAGCTTGATCTGATAGCTAAGATAAGCGAACATCGCAGCGATGATCGTGGTCACGACCAAATTGATGCCCAGCGCGGCAGCTAAGGCAAAGCCGACAAAAAACGGGATGAAATCTGTTCCTTTGGCAATGATCTGCTTAAGCAGGATCGCGATTCCCACACATGGCAGGAGCGAACCGACCGTGAAGATGGTCTTCATCGGGATACCATCCATCGGCAAAGCTGTCTTGATCAGTTCGACCATATCTGCGCCGACCAGGCAGATGATAAAGGTCGGCAAGAAAGAACAAACCAGGTGTGAGATCCAAGGCAGTCCCATATCGACCAGATACAGCTTATGGAACTTACCTTCATCGACAGCCTTCCAGCCGATGTGCTGCCAGATCAGATTCATCGTTGCCGTGCCATAGAACAGCACTGTGCCTAATGTACCGACCATGGCCCCAAAAGAAGTAGCTAAGCCGATGCCATCCGCATTGGCCGCATCCATGCCATAGCTGTTCAGCGCCAGCATCGCCAGCGGGATGCCGATGTAACTGACCGCGCGCACATCAGCGCTGACCGTTCCGCCCGGGGTGACCAGCGCGATATACAGCAGCTGCATCGCTGCCCCGACCAGGATACCGGTACGTACATCGCCAAGGATCAGCCCACAGATGAGCCCGCCGACCAGCGGCCGTCCCAGCGTATAGTTTCCGATGGCCGAGCCGCCCATGCCGGGCATGCTGGCCAGGCAGGCAAAGAACCCTAGCAGAGCTGCCTGCAACACATTGATCTCCATGATCATTCCCCCTTCTTCTCTCAGTAGCCGAACTGCTCTTTGAACTTATTCCAGCTGCCGATGCCTTCATCTGGGATCAAACGGAACTCTATTTCATAGCCAGCCTTGGCAATTTCCTCTAATGCATCAGCTTCTGCTTGCGTAATGGACTGATTATTGCCCAGCTTGACCGCATCAGGGCGATCATTGCACGGACCGATGATCACTTTCTTCACCCCGCAGGTAAAACGCTGATCGACCAGGATCTTCTTCATATCGATCGGATTCTTCGTGATCAGGAAATAACGAGTATCAGAATCCAGCACCTTTTGACACTTTTTCTCCCAATCCGCCATCGTCCAGACGAATGTCTTTTTGCCGCTTGCGCTCTTATATGCCGCCTTCAGCACGCTATTGTTTGCAGCGGCATCATTGACAGCCACGATGCCGTCACACGGGTACTCCAATGCCCATCTCGTACAAGTCTGTCCGTGGATCATACGGTCATCCACGCGGATAAATGATATTGACATGTTCTTTTCCTCCTTTGATCAAATGTCTTCCTCTTCTTCGTTTTGCAATGTCATCTCAGTGATCGACGCTGTTGCTTCCTGCAGGATCATCTGCTTCATCTCCCGAATGCCCTGATCCTTGCACAGGACGGCGTTCAGCGCCATCGGCAGGTTCATTCCGCCCAACACAGTGGTATTTGTGAGCATTCCTTTTTCCTGCAGCACATCCAGCACCGTCGTCAACGGAGAACCGCCGATCAGATCAGCCAGCACGAGCAGCTCATCTTGTTGCTCAAGCTGAGCGATCAGGGTCTGTGCACGCAGCCTGAATTGTTCCACTGACTCGCCATCACGCAGTCCGATGCTCATGATTCCCTCGCTGTTTCCCGCAAACATGTGCAGCGTGTCACACAGCCCTTCCGCAAATCCGCCATGAGAAACCATCAATACATATGCGCTCATCTCTCTCACCCTTTCTGAATACGGTTACATTATAAAAAAGCACTGCGCTCAGTGAAACTGAAATCTGTCAGTGCTTTTCTTGACCATCGTCAGTTGTCTCATGACAAATGTCATCATTTTTTTCATCATCCTGATGCAGAAGCAGAAAAAACCGTCGTGATCTTCTGATTTTTCGTATGACATCCGTCATCATGATCTGCACAATTCCCACTGCTCGCTCTTTTCTTTCCGGTAATTTCTGATATGATGTTAGCAAAGGAAGTGACGACATGGAGCTGAAACTGATTATTTTCGATGTGGACGGCACGCTGTATGACCTGAAGAGCCACTGCATCCCGCAGAGCTGCACAAAGGCGATCCGCCAGCTGAAACGCAACAAGATCCGCTTTGCCATCGCAAGCGGACGGGCACATTATGGGATGGGCAAGGCGCTCAACGATCTGCGCGCAGATTACATCATCGCCGACAGCGGCGGCGTCATCGTGGACAGCGAGGGCAATATGCTCTATCATGAGGACATGCCCTTTGCGGAATGCTGCCAGCTGCTCGAGTTTGCTCGGCAAGAGGAAGCTGGTCTCGTCTTCAAGTTTCCCCAGCATATGTACATTTACCAGCACCCTGAGAAGGTAGACTGGCTGCAGGGACAGATGAACTCTGACATCGGCAGCGAGCCGTTCATCTTTCACCCGGAACAAGACCGCCATTACCTGGAGCTGCCTCAGTGCGCCAGCATCCATGCCGATCCTGAAAGGATCAAGGCGTTCGCTCAGCACAGCACGCTGTCGTTCCGCCAGTTTTCTGAATATGGGTTCGATGTTGCTCCACAGGGCGTGAACAAGGGCAGCGGCATCCGCAGGCTGCTCTCTCTGCTGGATCTTCCCAAATCGCAGTGCGCCTGCTTCGGGGACAATTACAACGACATCGAGATGATGGAGTCATGCGGCTTCCGCGTCGCGATGGGCAATGCCGTGCCAGAGATCAAGGCGATGGCCGATCACGTGACCACGGCCACGGATGAAGACGGCATCCTGCTTGGCTTACAGCACTTGGGCGTCATTTAAAAAGACCGGGACATATTTCCGCATCCCGGTCCTCATACAAAGTCATACATCTGAAGCAGTTCCTCCACCGAGGTCTGCTTTTTTTCTTCGCCTTCCAGCACCCTGACGATCTTGCCCTCGTTCATGATCAGCGTCTTTGTCCCATATTCCAGCGCCTGACGCAGGTTATGGGTGATCATCAGCGTCGTGATCTGATTCTCGTGAATGATCTGATCGGTGAGCTTCATCACCTGCGCCGCGGTATTGGGATCCAATGCAGCCGTATGCTCATCCAGAAGCAGAAGCTTCGGCGTCACGATGGTGGCCATGAGCAGCGTAAGCGCCTGGCGCTGTCCGCCGGAAAGCAAGCCGACCGGCTGGTTCATGCGATCCTCCAGGCCCAGGCCAAGCTGGCTGAGGCGATCATGGAACAGCTGGCGGTCCTTCTTCTGAATGGCGCGGCTCAGCGTCATCCGCTTCCCCCGGGAATAAGCCAGGCCGAGGTTTTCCACGATGCTCATGTCCGGGGCGGTCCCCTTCATCGGATCCTGAAAGAGGCGGCCGATATAGCGGGCACGTTTGTGCTCCGGCTGACGCGTCAGATCCATGCCATCCAGCGTGATCGTGCCGCTGTCTGCGCTCAGCGTGCCGCTGACGGCATTGAGCAGCGTGCTCTTTCCCGCGCCGTTGGTGCCCAGCACACAGACAAACTCGCCCCGATCAAGATGCAGCGACACATGATCGAGCGCCTTGCGTTCATTGACCGTCCCCGCATGGAACGTCACACTGACATCATTAAGATCGAGCATAAGGTTTCCTCCGTTTCTTCAAGAACGGCAGCGAGATCGCGATAGCGACCAATGCGGCCGAAAACAAATTCAGATCGCTTGCGCTCAGGCCGAACTGCAGCGCAAACGTAAGCAGAAAGCGGTAGATGATGGAGCCGACGATCACGCTGATGAAGCTGCGCAGGATCGTGCGGTGTCCGAAGAAGGCTTCTCCCACGATGATGGATGCCAGACCGAGCACCATCTTGCCGGTGGAGCTGTTCACATCCGCAAACGACTGATATTGTGCGAGCAAGCCGCCGGCCAAGGCGATGATGCCGTTTGCCAGTGCCAGCCCCAGGATCTTCATCCGGTCCGCGCTGATGCTGGACGCACGAACCATTGCTTCATTAGAGCCGGTCGCCCGCATGCCCATGCCCAGCTGCGTATGCAAGAACAGATAGAGGATCACGGCCACGGCGGTGAGCATGCCCACGATGACGATCATCGAAGCAGCCTCTCTGCCGAAGATCTCCTGCGCCTGAGCGAAGATCGTCTCTCTGCCAAACAGCGAGACATTGGGCAGGCCGCCCTGGATCCGCAGGTTGACCGAATACAGCGCGGTCATCGTCAGGATGCCGGACAAGATCGGCTGGATGTGCAGCTTCGTCATCAACAGTCCGGTGACGAGCCCGCAGCACATGCCGCAGAGAAAGGCGGCAGCCAATCCGAGATAAGGATGAGCGGCCAGCGTGCACATCGCCGCTGCCGCGCATCCGCAGGTAAAGCTTCCATCTATGGTCAGATCAGGGATGTTCAGCACCCGAAACGACAAGTAGACGCCGAATCCCATGATCGCATAAAGCAGCCCGAGCTCCAGGGCGCCGATCAACACTGATGCTCCCATCGATCATCACTCCTGTTCCATCATGACGAGATTCTCACTGTTCGCAATGGAATCCGGAAGCGTGATGCCCAGCGCCTCCATCACATCGCGGTTGACGTAGATGCTCAGATCGCTCTTGAACTGCTTGACCGGAATATCCGCTACATCTGTTCCCTTCAGCACCTGATCCACCATGCGCGCGGTCTCACGCCCAAGCTCTGTATAGTCGATGCCCACGGTCATGAAGCCGCCGTCGCTCACCATCGAATCCGCGCCCGTATAGAACGGGATCTGATTTTCCAGGGCCGCCTGTGCCGCCGCGCTCATCGCGCTGGCCACCGTATTGTCATTGGGCGAGAAGATGGCGTCGCAGGAAGCGCAGAGCGTCTCTACCGCCTGCTGCACATCATTGCTCGTGGTCACGGTGACTTCCTGCACCTCGATGCCGTTTTCCTCACAGAACTGCTTAGCCTTGGCGATGTTGGTCACCGAATTGGTCTCGCTCGCATTGTAGACCACGCCCAGCCGCTCCATATCCGGATCGACTTCCAGCGCCCTCTGCAGGATCTGTTCCACCTGCACATCATCCATCGTGCCGGTCATGTTCTTGTCCGGCTCTTCCAGCGTGGATGTCAGCCCAGCCGTGATCGGATCAGAAACGGCGGAAAAGATCACCGGGATATCCGCGGCATAGCGGGCCGCCCCCTGTGCCGTCGGGGTCGCAATGGCCACGATCACATCTGTACCGTCACCAGCAAAGGTGGAGAGGATGCTCTCCAGCGTGGACGTGTTGCCGCCGGCATCCTGATAGTCCAGGTCGATATTTTCTCCGTCCACATAGCCTAGCTCCTTCATCTCTGCGTCAAAGCTGTCGCGGATCGTGTCCAGCGACTTATGTGCCATGATCTGTGCGACGCTGACCTTTGGCATTTCCTCACCTGTGCTGCTTCCGCACCCGCTTAACATTCCAGCTGCCAGAATGGCGCTCATCATCAGTTTCTTCATCTGTTTCATCTCATTTTCCTCCTTGTCGATTCCGACTATTTTTCTCCTGTGTTGTTCCTGACTTCCTGCCAGTCATCCCATTCCTGCGCACTCATGTGCCGATCACCCCTTCTCATAAAAAAACACCTGCCCAAAAGCCTTCCGGCTTCAGGACAGATGTGTTCAATCACCTCTGCGGTACCACCTGATTTGGTTTTTTTCCATAAAAAACCCGCTCTTCAAGATCCTAACCAATCTCTAGTCCGATAACGGGGACAACCGTCTCACATACTCGGGAACATGCCCTTTCCTTTCGCCCTCAAGAGTCCATTTGCCTGCCCGCATCTCTGCTGAATTTCCATCATCATCAGCTCTCTGTAAGCGCGTTGCAAGTGTTATCTCTCTCTCACTGGTTGCTTTTACTTTATTCCTTTTGATCCGGATTGTCAACCCTTTCTGAAAAACATGATCAATTATTTTTGAAAGAAACTTTCATTCAGTAAAAAAAGGAACGATCCATCTAGATCGCTCCCCATATCTTCACTTTACTGTACCTTTGCGTCAAGTGTATTGTCTTTGACCACGACATCATGCGCGCCGCCTTCCACGATGCTCGTTGAAGAGACCAGCGTGATCTTCGCTTTCTGCTGCAGTTCCTCGATGGTCAGCGCACCGCAGTTGCACATCGTGTGCTTGACCTTGCTGAGCGTCAGATCGACATTATCCTTCAGCGCGCCGGCGTATGGCACATAGGAGTCCACGCCCTCTACGAAAGAAAGCTTGTTGGCGCCGCCCATGTCATAACGCTGCCAGTTGCGCGCGCGGGCACTGCCTTCGCCCCAATATTCCTTCATGTATGTCCCGTTGATGGTGACCTTCTTGGTCGGAGACTCTTCGAACCGGGAGAAATAACGTCCCAGCATGACAAAGTCTGCCCCCATCGCCAGGGCGAGCGTGATGTGGTAATCATGTACGATGCCGCCGTCTGAGCAGATCGGCACATAGATGCCGGTTTCCCTGAAATACTCATCGCGGGCCTTGGCTACTTCGATGGTCGCTGTCGCCTGTCCGCGTCCGATGCCCTTCTGCTCGCGGGTGATGCAGATCGAACCGCCGCCGATGCCGATCTTGACAAAATCCGCGCCGGCCTCAGCCAGGAAGCGGAAGCCTTCCGCATCGACCACGTTGCCGGCACCGACCTTCACACTGTCGCCATAGTGATCACGGATCCATTTCAGCGTGATTGCCTGCCATTCGCTGAATCCCTCGCTGGAATCGATGCACAGCACATCTGCGCCGGCTTCTACCAGCGCCGGCACACGCTCAGCATAATCGCGCGTGTTGATGCCTGCGCCGACGACATAGCGCTTATCCTTGTCCAGCAGTTCGTTGGGATGCTCTTTGTGGGAATCATAGTCCTTGCGGAAGACGAACGCCTTCAGCCGTCCTTCTTCATCCACGATCGGCAGCTGATTCAGCTTATGCTCCCAGATCAGATCGTTGGCCTCAGACAGCGTGCAGCCATCCTTTCCGCAGATCAGCTTGTCAAAAGGGGTCATGAAATCGGTCACCTTTGTGGAAGGATCCATCCGGGAGACACGATAATCGCGGCTGGTCAGGATACCCAGCAGCTTTCCCTCCGCGCTGCCATCTTCAGTAACGGCCATCGTGGAATGGCCGGTCTCAGCTTTCTTGGCCAGCACATCAGCCAGGGTCGCGTCAGCCGGCAGGTTAGAATCGCTGCGGACAAAGCCTGCCTTGGTCGCCTTGACACGACGCACCATGGCTGCCTCATTTTCCACGCTCTGTGAACCATAGATGAAGGAGATGCCTCCCTCACGCGCCAGGGCACACGCCATGCGCTCGCCGGATACCGACTGCATGATCGCAGATACCATAGGGATATTCATGCTCAGCGGGGATTCTTCCTCCCCCTTGCGGAATTTCACGATCGGTGTTTTCAGGGAAACATTTGCCGGTGTGCATTCGCTGGAAGAATATCCAGGCACCAGCAGATACTCGCTAAATGTACGTGACGGTTCGGTAAAAAAAGTTGCCACACTTTCACACTCCTTCTCTTTGAAATTTTACTCATTATAATCGCTTTTATGGCAAAAATCAACACTGCAATTCCTGAATGTTCTTTCTGTAAAAAGAACCGCAAAAAATTACATGATCTGCGGTTCTTTTCATTTCTTTCAATCAATCCAGCAGACAGACGATCGTAGAATACGGCCTGATCTCCAGGTCCTGCTCCCGATATCCTTCCTCACCATTGTAATACAAGATCTCCGCAGGCGTATCCAGATGATAGTGGAATGGCGACCCGGTCGGATTGAAGAATGTCCAGATCGACTCTTCCCCGTCGCTGGCCTTATAGATCAGCACCTTGCGCTCGATATCATCGAAGGCAACCCGATGATACAGCGACTCCGTGATGCTGTAGCGGAAACAGGAATGATCACGGCGGATACGGATCAGCTGTTTCACATGACCGACCATTTCTCGATTGTTGTTGCGGCGGTCATAATCCAGCGCGTTGATGTCATCCCCTGAATTGTAAGAATTCCCGATGCCATGCTTCGTGCGCCCGAATTCCTGTCCGCTGTGCAGGAACGGAACGCCTTGTGCAAGCAGCACCATGGCGATCATCATTTCTTGTCTGCGGCGGCGGATCCATCGTTCCTCGCCGCGGCAGCATTCCCGCATCTTGTCCCAGGATGTGTGATTGTCATGACATTCCACATAATTGATGACATTGCGCGGATTGACGAACATCCTTCCTGCGCCGAAATCGACGCAGCTGGCGCACAGACAGTTCTTCACGACATCGATGAGCTCCGTATTGCCGGTGCAATACCCTTTTGCCGCGATCTCATACGCCGAAGTGCTGCCCTTCACCACATCGCGGAAACGGTCCGAAAAATGCGCGACAAAAGGCATGCGGCCATTGTTCTGCATGCTGGCCCGCTGCTCTTCCGGCATGAACGAAGGCATGTTCCACCCTTCTCCATATACCATGAAATCCGGATTGATCGCACGGCAGCGCAAGTAGATCTCGTTGATCGTGGCGATGTCCAAGATGCCCATCAGGTCGAAGCGCAGGCCGTCGATGTGATAGAACCGCGTCATCCATACGCAAGTGTGCACGAAATAGCGGGCGCTCATGCGTCGCGACGTGTCGATGTCATTGCCGCACCAGGAGCCATTGGAAAAATCGCCCTGATCGTTCATCAGGAAATAATAGTTAGGAACGATGTTTTCCAGTGAGAATGTGTTTTTGTCATACACGTGATTGAAGACCACATCCAGGTTGACCCGGATGCCGTTTTCATGGCACTTTTCGACGAGCTGTCCGAATTCCCGCATACGCGCAGACGGAGAAAGGACATCTGTGCTGAAGCTTCCTTCCAGCACCCTGTACTGTACCGGATCATAGCCCCAGTTATAGAAGATGCGCGGATAGATCTCATCCACCGACCCAAAATCAAAGACCGGCATCAGCTGCACATGAGTGATCCCAAGCGACTTTAAGTAGGAAAATCCGGTCTCCATCGCCTTCGTCACTTTATTTTCCTCCACAAATCCGCGAAAAGTACCTGGATGCTGGATGCCGATGCCAGAATGCATCGTAAAATCGCGAACGCTGGCCTCATAGATGATCGCGTCGCAATAGCTGTTCATTCGCGGCAGTGAATATGTACGGAATCGTATGCTCTCTTGATCCACGACGACACTGGCCTCACTGTTGGCCGTACCGGCCACCGCGTATGGATCGAGCGTCTCCCGCCAGCTGCCGTTCACTCTGACATGATAAGTATACGCGATCCCATTCAGGTCCCCGGCCACGTCTGTGCGCCATACGCCTTTTTCGGTCCGCTTCATCTCGAACGCTTCCACCACGCCATCTTTGCGCTTCAGCTCCAAAATGACGCGAAACGCCGTCGGCGCCCACAGCGCAAACCGTGTATGCCTGCGGGCATAAACATACCCCAGATCATTTCCCGCATAATCAAATTCCTCATCAAAACGATCGGTCTTCACGATACAGGCATACTCCGCCACGGTCTTGCGGGCATGCTCATGATATACAGAATACTCTTCGCCGATGGTCAGCTCATCGTTCAGTCCGAGGATATACTTGGTGTAATTCGCCTGGGTATCCTCGACGGAATGGATCTTCAGCTTGATGAAGTGGTCCTGGCTGTCCTTCATGTAAAAACGATCACTCTTGCCTTCATAGCTCTGTTTCGACAGATACACGACCACTTTGTCATAATCGTCGATATAAGCCTCGTAATAGTCTTTCTGACGCATGCGTGTCCCCCTTCCTCTCAAATCCGATATTCTTATTATAACAAAAAGAGGCCTTTGCAACACCGAAATTTTCATCTCGTTCAAAATTTGGCGAAATCTGCGGACCAGACGAAAAAAAACTGCGAGGAGCATTCACTCCCCGCAGTCAGTTGACCGCTTATCTCTCTGTACGGCGTCTTCTCATCATGAGAACGAGTCCGGCAGATACTGCCAGCAGTCCGGCAAACAGTCCCGTCTGCATCGCTGCAGCGGTGTTTGTCGTATCTTCAGCGCTTGTGCTGTTATTGACCTCAACCAGGTTGTCTACAGATGCCTGCAGTGTTTCGACCATGTTGTTCACTTCTTCCTGTGTGATCTCAGGGTCAGTGATCAGGTTCTCTGCACGTGCGAGGTTCTGGATGACAGCCTGTGCGCTTTCCGTCGTGTAGCCGCTCAGGTCAAGGCTCTTCGCATACGCGATCAGCTCTTCCAGAGCGCTCGTGTCAGCCTTCGTACGCGCGTTCAGGCGTGCTTCTCTCAGCGTCTTCGTCGCTTCGTCGATCTCTGCCTGCGTCGTTGCGTTCTCCAGCACGTTCTGCGCGTCAGCCAGCTTGTCTGCTAAGCCTTCTACGCTGCTTGCGATATAGTCATCAAGGTTAGCGACCATTTCGCTCACGAGCTCGATCTCGTGTTCGAGGGCGCTCTTATCCAGTCTGATGCTTTCCAGACCTGCGATCGCGTTGCTCAGGTTCGTGATGGCCTCCGTGACTTCTGCCGTCGTGGCATCGTCATTGATCGCTACGGTCTGTGCAGATTCGATCGCTGCCTGCAGCGCATCGAGGCTTTCTGCCGTGTAGTCACCATCGAGGTAGCCGTTTGCGGCTTCGATCAGTGCTTCCAGTTCAGCCTTCGTCACGATCTCCCACAGCTCCTGGGCTGCCTTGGTCATCGCTTTGTTCGCTGCCTTCAGCGCATCTGCAGTTGCCATAGGATCATTGACCAGTGTCTGTGCTGCAGCAACTGCATCTTTCAGCGCCTGCACCTTGGCCGGACGGAGTCCTTCAACATCATTCAAGATATTCTCATTGATGAAGTCGATCGTGGCCTGTACATCTTCTCTCAGCGCGTCTACGCTTTCACCGGCGTTCACTGCCTGCATCGCTTCGCTCAGGTTGAGCAGAGCGGTAACGACTTCGGTCACGGTCGGCTCTTCTTCAGCGAGTACGGCCTGTGCAGCTTCGATCGCTGCATTCAGCGCTTCATCTTCGGAACCCAGTGCAATGGCTTTTTCCACCATGTCGCGCAGAGCCTGGATAGCGGCGTCGCTTGCCGGCTCCTCGTCAACGATCGTGTCGCTCAGACGCAGAGCCATCGTTGCAGCGACGAGCTCTACCTTCATGATCTCCACTTCGTTGGCATCCGGATCCTCAGCGGCAGCAAGTTCTTCTGCTTCTGCGATCTTAGCCTGCAGCGCGTTCCATGTTGCTTCCGTATAATTGTTGTTCGTTACTGCACTTGCCTTTTCAATGGCTGCCTGCAGTCCTTCTACATCCGGCTCTACATTAGCAAGCATCAATTTGATTTCTGCCGCAGAACCATTGTTATTAACTGCCTTTACATATACAAGACGAACATTAGTCGTTTCTACCGCATCGAAAGTGACTTCTTTTGCAGAAGAATTACTTGACCACGTACCTTCCGCAACGGTTTCGTATTGACCCTCAGCATTCTTGACCTGAACCTGGTAAGAAGTTGCATTACCGTTTGAACCGCTCTGGCGCGGCAGATAATACAGACCATTAACGACGGTCGGTTCGCTGATCTGCAGATCGATCCAATGCGGCATCGTTGTCACATTCCAGTCGGTATGCCACATCGTGCTCGGATTATCATCCAATACATTTTCCGGATCTGAACCATCGTGCTGATAAGAAGATGCTGTCGCTTCAAGCATGCTGCTGTCTACATAATTCGTATTAGACAACTCTTTAAGCTCCAGACCATTCAATGCATTGACGATTGCTGCTTCATACGCATCTACCGTTGCCTGCATGCTAGCCGGCAGGTTTTCACGTACGGCCTCAACGGCCATCTCCAGAGTCTTTACTGTCGCATCCGTGAATACGGAGAGATCATCGATCAGATCGAGATATGCGTTGACACGGCTGTAATCCGCTTTCTCATAATCCATGCCTGCCAGAACATCATTGATCTGTGCGGTCAGGGATTCGATTGCTGCTGCGTCAGGAGCATACTGCGTGAACAGTTCCTTTGCCTGATCGATCAACGGCTGCAGGACATCGCTGCTCTCAGCGTCCATGACTGCATTTGCCGTTTCAACTGCATAATCCAGTGCCATCGTAGAAGCGAAATCATCGTTCACACCGAGGCGGACATCATCAACATAACCGACGAATGCATCGGTCTCGCTTCCGACCTTTGCCATCGGGAACATGCAGGTCGCACGCATCGGACGTCCCTGGATCTGCTCATCATCACCCAGCGTATCAACGAGGGAACCGTTGACATACAGTTCGATGACGTTCTGCTGGTTCTTGAATTCCAGTTCTACCCATTCATTGACAGGCAGTGTGTAGTTGAAGGAGTAATCGTACAATTCTCTGGTGAATCCGACCTTGCCTGTGTCGCCCTGAACGGCCTTGATGCTTCCATACGGGCTCTCAAACAGGATCTGATCATCCGTGCTGTCAGAAGTACGTTTTACCTTGACACGCAGGTCATTGCCCAGTCCGGCAGTCTCCAGACCGGTCGTGATGTAGCTTGTTCCGCCGTTGAGCTGCAGCGCGTTCTTGCCGTCTACTTCAACGATAGATGCATTTTCTCCCTCATTGACCGTGAAATCATTATCGGAAGTATCATCCAGCGTATCCATCGGCATATTTACATATTCATCGCTTACACTGTCAACTTCGTAACCGAAGTTCGTGCGCGGTGCTTCGCCCAGTGCATCAGAAGCTGCCTGAGCCTGGGTCAGATCCATATCGCCTCTGCCCCACAGCTTAGCGGCAAACAGCGGCAGATTAGAGATACGATCCCAGATATCGTATTCACTGACACCATTGTACAGATAGTCAGTCATGTCGTTCCATACCGCGAACGCTCCGCCCTTCATCTGCGGATCGCCAGCAGGGATCGTCACGCCGCTGATCGTATTGATGGCCAGATTGTACATCGTGCTGTCCGGCAGATAATCATAATAGTAACCTGCGTTCGGAACGATATAATAGTTTCCATCATTACAGTTGATCAGGTCGAAACCATCATCGTACATCTCATCCATGTTAGCATAGCCAAAGTTCCAGAGGTTGATCTCAACGCCTTCTGCGTTGATGTCTTCACCCTGAGCTGCCTGTGTGAAGCTTCCCCATACACGTGCCTTACGTCCGGTTCCTTCCACATATTCCAGCATGTCGTTGACGAACATACGGTATGCCTGAGAAGAAGCGTTGTACTCATCGGCACCGATGTGCACGATCGTCTGTGCGTCAAATACCGGATCGCTGCCATCCAGATACTCGGAGAAGATCTCCTGGACGAATGCCAGAGAAGCGTTGTAAGACTCACCGATCAGGTTCAGGTGGTCATTCTGACGGCCGCTCGTGCCCTGACGCAGTTCCGGCAGGACCTTCGTCAGTGCCAGAGAGTGCGCCGGCGTATCGATCTCAGGAACGATATTGACGCCCAGCTCACGAGATTCCTGGATGAAATCTCTGAACTCATCCTTCGTGTAGAAGAGGTCCGTGCTCGTCAGATCCTGCTGATAGACGAGATTCTCTCCGTTCAGCGTCACTGGATTGCCATCGCTGTCGGTCAGCGTGTCGCCTTCCTTGATGCTGGATTCCAGACGGAATGCAGAGTATGCGCTCATCGGATCAGATACAGATTCCAGCGGGATCAAGTTATCGTTGATGTGTACCTGGAAGTCGTTCATCTTGTACCAGGACATTTCCTTAACGACCTGTTCCAAGAAATCCATGGTGAACGGTCTTCTGGCAACGTCCATGATGTATCCGCGGATCTCATACAGCGGATAGTCACGAGTGATTCCTTTCGGGAATGTCTCGAAGTTGTTCAGCTTCAGTCCCTGCAGGATCGTACGAGTTGCCCAATACGCACCGGTCTGTGTCTCAGCAGTAACCGTAATGGCATCTTCGACATTCATCAGATAGCCTTCTTCCATCAGGCCCATCGACGTATCATCGGTCAAAGCAAAATAGAAGTCGCCTGCCTGCACATCTTCACTGGTTCCCTGCATGACGGTAATGTCTTTGCCTGTGAGATCCTTGTAGTCCGCAGCCATTTCCTCAGCCGCAGCCTGCAGTCCCTCATCCGCATAGATGATGCGGCTGGAATCGCTTACAGTGAAGTTTCCAGTAGAGCCTTTCCACTCACGCAGTTCCGGCAGGATATCCGGAGCGGCATTGTCGCCCTCTTCCTGCGTATACGTACCAGGGATCGTGATGCCGATCTCCTTGAACTCATATTCACCAGTTTCGTTATCTGTGATCTTGAAGGCTACATTGACCACGGTGTCCACGATCGGCGTATAGATATGCCGATTTTCATCAACGACCTGCTCATAATCCGTACCCTTATACTCGATCGTATAACGGTCTGTCTCCGGATAAGAAACATTCAGCGTTTCATCTCCCAGCTGCGGATCAGCGATCTCGATCTGATTGGCAATATCACTTGCGCTTTCCTGGATCTCTCCGCCATAGACTTCCATCTCAAACAAGGAAATGGTGTTCCAAGTTACATCGCCATCAGGGTTCTCAGCAGTGAAGCTGTCGATATACAGGCGAACATAACGTGCGCTTTCTGTATTGTCCAGGATGATGCGGTCCGTCGTGCTGGCCGGACGATCATTGATTTCCTTGACCGTTCTCCAGTCAGAGCCATCATCGGAAACCTGGATCTGATAATGCGTTGCCTTTCTGGTCTCCCAGTACAGCATGACGGTCTTGATGTTGCGGGTCTGTCCCAGATCCACAGCCAGCCAATGCGGACCATCAGCCACAGCACTTGACCAACGTGATTCTCTGGTCGTTCTGTCCCCATCAAATGCCTTTGAAGCATTCAGACCATCTGCTTCATTTGAGTCAGAACTTGCCGTTCCATTCAGTGCCACATTTTCATATGGATCCTGCGGTACAGTTTCTCCATCAGAATAGATGACCTTGAAATCACTGGCGGAAACGCTCGGATAACCGTGCATTGCCGTGACTTCCAGTTTGACATAACGTCCGCTGACCGGTTCAGCGAGGCTTTCCGTACAATTTCTTGCCGTATTGCCTGTGCGAGCAACGACAGCCTCTCCCCAGCTTTCTCCATCATCAGATACATAAATGTTGTATGAAGATGCATAAACAGAATCACTTTCCCAGATCATTGAGAAGGTGTTCATCTGGTAGATCTCACCAAGATCGACCACGGCCCACTGCGTAGCGTCAGCCTCTGTGGACCAACGGCTTGACTCATCGTCATCCGTCAGATTGCTTGCCGGCATAGAGCCGTATTCCGCGCTGGCAGTAACCGACTTGTTCAGCGCCAGGTTCATGTTCATTGGTGTTTCTGCCAGGGTGGATACTCCGCCCGTATCCGTACCTTCATTGGCGCTGACCGCAAGGGTCCCCACCTGGAAGCTCGGTACGAGCATCGCAGCCGCAAGCAGCGATTTTACGATCGCACTTGACTTTTGCTTATTCAAAAGTCTCTCCTCCTTTCCCAGGAATGCCAAAAACTGGTATTCCCTTTACATGGCAATTTTAGCAGAATTCGAAAGCGTTTACCACATAAAAAACATAAAATAAACAAAAAGCTATGACACATCGTCCATATTTTCAGATAGAATTCACATAACGCTTTTTTCCTTCCCCCAATCAGATAAAGGCAGACGCTCATCAAAACGTCTGCCTTTAGATCAAGATCAGTTTCTCTTTTTGCGTCTTGCCACAGCCAGCATACCGCCAGTCAAAGCCAGCAATCCAGCAAACATGCCGGTCTGCATCGCTGCAGCAGTGTTTGTCGACTCCTCAGCATTCGTGCTGTTGTTGACCTCAACGAGGTTGTCTACAGAAGCCTGCAGGGCATCGGCCATGTCGTTGACCTCTTCCTGCGTTACTTCTTCATTCGCGAGCATCGCTTTGGCGCGGGCCAGATCCTGGATCACCGGCTGCGCGCTTGCGCTCGTGTATGCGCTCAGCTCAAGACTGTTCACATAAGCGATCAGCTCTTCCAGAGCGCTCACATCTGCCTTCGTTCTCGCGTTCAGGCGAGCTTCGCGCAAGACAGCAGCTGCCGCATCGATCTCTTCCTGGGTCGTCGCATTCATCGCTGCCTGTGCGTCAGCCAGCTTGTCTGCCAGTCCTTCTACCGTGGAAGGCACATAGTTATCGATATTGGCTACCATCTCTGTCACGAGCTCGATCTCATGCGCTAACGCGCTCGTATCCAGCGTGATGCTTTCCAATCCAGCAATCGCGTTGCTCAGGTTCGTGATGGCGTCAGTGACTTCCGCTGTCGTCGCATCGTCATTAGCTGCCACTGCCTGTGCAGCGGTGATCGCTGTCTGCAATGCTTCCAGGCTTTCTGCCGTATAGTCACCATCAAGGTAGCCGTTTGCAGCTTCGATCAGTACTTCCAGTTCTGCCTTCGTCACGATCTCCCACAGCTCCTGGGCTGCCTTGGTCATCGCTTTGTTCGCTGCTTTCAGCTGATCAGCGTCTGCTTCAGGATCGTCCACTGCATCCTGCGCTGCTTGTACGGCATTTCTCAGCGCCTGTACCTTGGCCGGACGGAGTCCCTCTGTGTCATTCAGGATATTCGCATTGATGAAATCGATCGTCGCCTGTACATCAGCTCTTAATGTATCAGTGCTTTCACTGATATTCAAGGCTTGCATCGCTTCGCTCAAGTTAAGCAATGTGGTGACGACTGCCGTTGCGCTCGGCGTCTCTTCATTCAGGACAGCCTGAGCAGCTTCGATCGCTGCCTGCAGCGCTTCATCATCAGAGCCCAGTGCGACGGCCTTGTCGACCATGGTCTGCAACGCTTTGATCGCTGCGTCGCTGGCCGGATCTTCTGGAAGCTGCTGTTTGTCCCATCCAGCATATATCGTCAGATCCTCTGTGATCAAGGCATCAAAATCAAATTTCTCTGTACACTCTTTATCAATATACCAGCCAGTAAATACAAAGCCTTCTTTTACCGGATCATCCGGGCGATGTACCGTACTGTTCTTTTCGATCGTTTGCGGATCCACTTGGCTTCCGCCATTTGTATCAAATGTTACAGTCACCTGCTGTTCTGTTGCCTGCGCGTCTAATGCCGCTCTCAATCTCGCCGTGGCTTTTCCCACATCGCTTACGCTCATCTGAGCATGGTATCGAACCGCCCTTGCCTGAACTACAGCTGCGAACAGTTCTCTATCTGTCTCATTCTGTGTTTCAAATCCAAGTTCCTTGTCATTTACGATCTTTTCTGCTTCATCTAACAATTGCCCAAGGGAGGTCTTATCTGCAGTTTCATAAACAAGGAATTCCTGGATCATATAACCAGACACTGAATTTGACGCAATGCCCTGCATGCGTACATAGCGCGTATCGATCGGAGCGTCCAGAGCGATCACGCTGAGGAAATCTTGATTATTTCTGATCGAAGAAACGCTCTCCCAATTTATGCCATCATCAGAAACCTGAATATCAAAATCTCGCCCTTTGCCGCCATAACGCCACTGGATCTGTATCTCACTGATTTCTCTGACTTCTCCAAGATCGACGCTCAGCGCGCTGTCAGCACTATTTCCTTTCCAGTACGAGTAAATATCAGTTGTTGACACGTCCATCTGATCTGCTGGATCGTTTGCCAGTTCAAACGCGTCGCCATCCACCGCTTTGAATGCGACTCGCACTCTTCCATCGCTATTGTCGTAGCCGGTGCCATCGCCGATCGTTCTTGATGTTCCGCCAGCATACATGCCTTGTGCGACATTTGTTTTATTTATTGGCTCTTGCCACTCCTCTGTGTAATAGGAAGCCGCCTCTTCTGAAGAGAAGGCGCGATCATATACTTCCAGATCTGCCAATTCCGCATACAGCCCTTCACCGATCTTTTCCAATGGAAGCGGGAAAGAAGCGTACATCGTGCTGACATTACCAGGTGCGACACCATCCTGATCGCTCTTCTGTGACAGGAATGTCTGTAATTCTCCATTGATATACAACTTGGTTCCTTGGAATGTGCCTACTAACATCACGCTGATTTCTGTACCATCTGTCGGAATCTGGTAATCAAGATCTCTGGTGAAGTAATTTACGTTTGCGCTGAGGCTGCCATCATCCGTCCCAGCGATCTGCAGTTGTCCGTCATACCCAGAGAAGATAGAAGAAGCTGTTGTATTCTTCGCTGCCTGTTCTGCGTTGACACGCACATTGAACGCCACCGTATATGGATAAGAGAGCGTCTTCAACGGAGTGCTCAGCTTTCCTCCTTCAAAGCGCAGATAACCATCTTCGCTCACGGTTCCAGCCTCGCTCAGCGTGCCATCATAGCCATTTCCGCTCGTGTCGTATACGGTCATGCCATCTGCGGAAAGATGATCAAAATCATAATCCAATACTAGTGAGCTTGCGGAATCAACTTGCATGGCGATCTGAGTGCCTGGACCTTCCGCAAGCCGTGCGGCGCGGCGTTCAAACTGTTCAAAGGTATCCTCTTCATCCGTCGCGCCCCATGTCTTCTCACTGACGATGGAAACCGCGCGCAGCACGCGCTGATTGACATCACGCTCTGTCATGCCCTCCTGACTCTGATCGCCCCAGATCACTGTCTTTGCGCCAAGCAGATTTGGTTCACCAAGCAGCGGATTGCTTCCGGTTCCCGGCTGAGGCGTATTGTCTGTAAACATAGCCGGATTCCACTCATTGAACAAGTATTCGGCATTCGGCACATCACGGTTTGAGCGTCCGGGATTTCCATATAAATATGCGTCACGGCAATTGATCACTTCAAACCCTTCTGCGATCCTTGCCTTAGCATCTTCATAACCATGATACCAAACATCCAATTGATAATTAGAGGCCAGATCGACATCTTCCAATACAGAATCCGCAGTAGAGAACATGACAGAACCAGCTCCCCACATACGGATCTTTGTATCAGACCCAAGATTTCCCTGAATGACCTGACGAAGGCTGTCCGCAAACAATGCAAATTTATCACGGATGCCTGCCGTGCTGTGATCCCAGTATTCATCTGCGCCGATGTGCACCACATCGCCATAGATGACCGGTCCGCCTTCCTGATCAGGATCAGTGTATTCATTCCATAAGGTCTGCGCGAACCAAAGTGCTCTTTCGGCGTTTTCGCCAGTCAGATCGAGCAGTTCCGCTCCGCCATTGGTCGACAGCGCATTGGCCGTGTACTTGATCCCGCCTTCCAGCTGCGGGATATTGTCCGGATTTTCCTCCGCGTATTTGTTATACAGCAAAGAATGTCCCGGCAGATCGATCTCCGTGATCATGTTGATGCCCAGATCCGTGCATGTCTCCTTCAGCGTTCTCCACTCTTCCTTGGTATAGGTCGGATTCCCCTGATAGTCTTCATTATGGAGATAATAATCCGCATTGACCAGTTCCTCTGGTATGCCGGCATGCTTGACTTCAGATTTCAGTGAAGGGAACACATCGCTTTCCAGACGATGGAATCCGGAATGATCCTCCACCGAGCCAGTAATGTTGCAGTTGTCATTATCATTGATATGCAGGTGATACTCATTCATCTTGTACCAGAGCATGACCTTGGTATAATCCTGCAGCTGCTGGAGACGATACGGCGTACGCGCCACATCGAGCATGATGCCGCGGACCTCATATGCCGGATAATCACGGGCGATCCCCTTAGGCACGCTCAAATGATCCTCAGCCTGATACAGGATCTGTTCCACGGAAATCGTTCCATAAAGACAGCCGATGTAAGTCGGCGAATAGATCCGCAAACCATTATCATCAGTGATCATCAGATACCCTTCATCCCCAACGTCATAACTGTCTTCGCTCACTGACGCGAGATAGATGTCGCTGGCACCAGCCGCTGACGCATCTGCGGCGATGATCGGAAGATCCAGACCGGTGATCTCCAAAAGATCTGCTTTCATGTTTTCAGCCGCACGCTCAAGTCCGACATTCGCCTCGTCATGATAGATGATCCTGGACTGCGCATCAAGCTTGAACTCACCCTGATAGCCATACCACTCCTGAATCGTCGGAATGACTTCCGGCTTCTCATTCTGCGTGTCAACGGCAGGGAAATAAGACTGCGGATAAGCATCACTTTGATCAGGGATGATCACCTTCAGATTCTTTTCTGCCTTGTTATCCGGATCGCGCGTTTCTCTCACTCCGACAAGCAGGGTCACTTCCCGATCGCCAATATTGGCGCCGCTCAGCCTGCCCTCATTGTCCACGACCCGTTCCAGATCACTGCCTCTGACGTAAAACTCAACACCCTGCATCTGCGCGGCCGGATCCAGGGTAACCTGGTCCTCCGCGATGATCAGATCGGATGCGCTGATCGAATCCAAGGCCGCCTGCACATCCACGATCTGCGTATCATCGAAGATCTGGATCTCTCTGAGATTGATGTTGTTTCCAGGCGCCTGTGCGTTTACTTTCGCAAAATAAATGAGCACATATCGCTGTAACTGTACATCAGCATCTAGCGCAGGCACTGTTTCCGCAGTGATCGTATCGCTGTTTTCATTGGTATCGGCGATATTCTGTCCCGCTCCGTTGACGACTTGTCCGCTTGTTCCTGAAGCTGAAGACGGCCGATCCACAGAGACCACTTCATCCCATCTTGAAAGATCGACCGTATCTCCCGTTTCAAGATCTGATGCTGAAGCCGTATAGATCTGATATTCCATCGGCCATACTCTGGCGTTATACCACAGCTTGATCTGCGTGATGTTCGCTGGTTCAGCGTCTTCTCCGCGATCGATCACGATCCACTGTGGAGTCTGCTCCACTTCATCCTTCGAAGTATCTGAAGCTGCGCCCCAGTTTTTCATGTCGGACGAATTCCATTGCGGAGCTGCTGTATTTCCATCCACTACCAATTCCGGTCCAAGACCGTTGGCCGTGGAAGACGCGATCGTCTCCTTATTTAAGACGATATTTTCGCCTATCGTCATGTTGGCGCCATCCGCTGCTTTCGTCGTGCTTGTCCAGCCAGGAATCGCTGTCAAAGCAAGCAAAACAGCCAGGACGGCCTTCATCATCTTAATTGTTTTTCTTCTCCTCATCTCTTTTTGAACCTGCATAGATCTGCAGGTGTTCCTTTCTGCTGGACATTGCTGAGAAACAAGCCTGCACGCATCGTGTCCAGCTCCTCCATATGCGTCATTCTCACTCTTCACCTTCCCTTTCGCGTCGTTCCTCGTCCCACGAATGTAAGCCTTTACACTCTTGTTCTTATTATAACATACACCACCTGTCCAGCGCGCCTTTCCTGCTTATCTTTGCAAATCGAGTAGGAGGAGATAGCTATATCTCCGTCCTCTCACACCACCGTACATACGGGACCGTATACGGCGGTTCAAATCTATGCTAAACATGTTTTATTGATTTTCTGATAGAGGTCTGTCATTGATGCCAGACCTCTTTTTGCTAGTCTCTCGTTCGTGACCGTGTACGTCAGTATCGGTGAAGATGCCACACGTGCATATCCTTTTCGGCTGTTCGCCCATTTCCATGCTGTTTCTTTCTCCATCCCTAACTGCCTGAGCGCTTTGTACCTTCTTCCTACCGTCTTCCACTGTTTCCAAATGCACATCCTTAGCCGGTATCTCAGATTTCTATCGATCCTTCCGCAGATCTCCTTGAATTTGCCAATCCTAAAATAATTGACCCATCCTCTCAGCACCTGCTCGATCCGCCTTAGCCGATGGTCCATTTCTACGCCCCAGCTTCGGCTCGTCAGCTGCTTCAGCTTCTTCTTCAGCTTCTCCACTGATTTCTGATGTGGTTTGGCCTTCCACAGCTTGCTCCTGCTGTCCCGGAAAAATCCGAATCCTAGATACTTGATCTCATTCGGCTTCGTCACCTTGCTCTTCGTCATGTTGACCTTTAGCCCAAGCTTCTTCTCTATAAATTTGGAAACATTCTTCATGACCCTGTCCGCCGCTTTTTGGCTTCCCACCAGGATGAGACAATCATCTGCGTACCTGGCATAGTTCAATCCTCTGGCTTCCAGTTCCTTATCCAGCTCATTTAACATGATGTTGCTAAGCAGCGGCGACAAATTCCCGCCCTGCGCAAATCCGATGACCGACTCCTTATACTCATCGTCCATCATGATTCCGCTCTTCAGATATTTTCGTATCAGCGACACGATCTCTCCGTCTTTTACATGCTTCATCACGAGCGTGATCAGTTTGTCATGGTTGACGTGATCAAAGAACTTTTCTATATCGATATCTACTACCCATTGAAAGCCGTCGTTCATGTATTCCAATACTTTTTGTATCGCCATCTCACAACATCTGTTCGGGCGAAAGCCATAGCTGTTCTCACTAAACAGCGGCTCATAGATCGGTGTCAGCACCTGCGCGATGGCCTGCTGGATAAATCTATCCACCACCGTCGGGATCCCCAGACACCTTGTCCCACCGCTTTCTTTCGGTATCTCTACTCTTCGCACCGGACTTGGCTTGTACTTCCGGCTCCGGATCTGTTCTTTGATTTCATCGCCGTGTTCCTTCAGGTAGTCCTTGAGTTCGGTATATTTCATACCATCCACTCCTTCAGCACCCTTGTTTCTCACGACCTGCTGATATGCCCGGCTCAGATTTTCTTCGCTGAGCATATCCTCCAGCAAACTTTTCTCAGTTTTCATGTCCGTCATCTCCATTTCTTCGCTATCCAACATGCTGACTTCCACTTTCCTCCGTTCCTGTTTACTCGTGGCCCTAGTTTACTCGTTGTCCTTGTTTTCGCATGTCAGAATCAAATGCCACTTTAATAACTGATAGATTTGTTCGGTCCTTTGCTCCATCCCCATTACAGAGACTTCTTCGCTACTACGACCTCGGCTGACTTCTTGCCATTCGTTGTTACTACGGCTCTCACCGCTGACAAGACCTCCCGGGGTAAGGTGACACCACTTTCCCTCTATCTTCGTCCTGGACCGTGTGGTAGCCCGGACCCGCCAAATTTACTTACGATGCTCATCCGCAACTCTATCTGACTTCGTGTTGTTTTGCACACTTATCATCATCGCAAGCCTGATTTGGTTCGTGTTCCTCGGTACAGAGGTTTGCCTCGGCCTTCCTTCAGATTCCACCTCACGATGGACACCCTTGGCTCTGGCTAGTGGTTGGCGGTTGCGATGAACGCCCCCACAGTGGTCTTTCACCACCTAGTTGTGCCCCATGCCCGGCACACAAAAAGAGGCAGTACGCGCGAAACGTCTGCCTCTTGTCGATCATGAATTATTGTTTCTTTCTGCGATATGCCGCAGCTGCCGCTGCGCCGGCTGCGAGCATCAGGGCGAACATCGCGTTCGTCATGTTCATCGCCGCCGTGCTTGTCGACTCCTCAGCATTTGTGCTGTTGTTGACCTCGACCAGCTCATCTACCGATGCCTGCAGATCCTTGACCATGTCGTCCACTTCTTCCTGCGTGATCTCCGGATCGTTGGTCAGATTCTCTGCACGTGCGAGTTCCTGGATGAGGGCCTGTGCGCTTTCCGTCGTGTAGGCGCGCAGGTCAAGGCTGTTGATATACTCGATCAGCTCTTCCAGAGCGCTCGTGTCTGCCTTCGTTCTCGCGTTCAGGCGTGCTTCACGCAGCGTCTTGGTCGCTGCGTCGATCTCGTCCTGGGTCGCTGCGTTCTCCAGCACGTTCTGTGCATCATCCAGCTTGTCTGCCAGTCCTTCTACCGTGGAAGGCACATAGTTGCCGATATTGGCGATCATCTCGCTCACGAGCTCGATCTCATGTTCGAGCGCGCTCGTATCCAGCTGAATGGTTTCCAGTCCTGCGATCGCGTTTGCCAGGTTCGTGATGGCCTCTGTTACCTCAGTCGTTGTCGCATCTTCATTGGCTGCCACGGCCTGTGCTGCGGTGATTGCTGTCTGCAGTGCCGCAAGGCTTTCTTCGGTATAGTTTCCATCAAGGTAACCGTTTGCGGCTTCGATCAAGGCGTTCAGCTCTGCCTTGGAGACGATCTCCCACAGCTCCTGGGCTGCCTTGGTCATCGCTCTGTTCGCTGCCTTCAGCTCGTCTGCGCTCGCTTCCGGATCATCGACAAGTTTCTGCGCTGCCTCTACAGCTGCTTCCAGTGCGTCCACCTTGCCCGGGCGAATGCCGTCCACGTTGGCCAGGATATTCTCGTTGATGAAATCGATCGTCGCCTGAACATCGGCTCTCAGCGCATCGATGCTTTCGCTTGTGTTCAATGCCTGCATCGCTTCGCTCAGATCGAGCAATGCAGTGACAACTTCCGCAGAAGTCGGCTCTTCCTTGGCAAGCACGGCCTGCGCAGATTCGATCGCCGCGTTCAGCGCATCATCCTCAGAGCCAAGTGCAACGGCCTTGTCCACCATGTTTCTCAATGCATCGATTGCCGCATCGCTGGCAATGGAATCAGATGAGCTCTCCACGGTGAAGTGGATCCGATATGTTTTTTCCGTGCCGTTTTCCGCAGTCACCGTGATCACGCCTTCTGCCTTGCCGTTTTCAATGGTTACCGGATCGGCCTGGATATCAGCCAGCGTGCTCTCTGCCTCTGCGATGAGACGGATCTCTCCATAGGTTCCGGCCGGAAGCGTCACGTCATATTCTGTGATCGTCGGGTCGAAGCCTTCGATCGTCATCGCTTCTCCATTTCCTATCTGATAACGAATGGATCGCAGATCGGCATTATCTTCCTTTTCATGGAAGATCTTGAAGCAGTCCAGATTGAAGGAATTACCAGTCGCAGACGGATTCTTCAGCCCGTTGTTTTCCAGGCGGATCGTATGCGTGCCTTCTTCTTCAAATACCTTGGTATATGCGCGTTTATTGAAGGTCTGTGCCGCAGTGTACTGATCATCCACACCGACTTGTTCGCCATCTAAAAGGATATCGATGGTTCCCGCACCAGGGCCAGTCTTGGAGTAGACCGAAATTGCCTTGCCAGTAAACGTGTATTCCACCCATGTACCAGTATTGGAGTAATAAATATGTGAGTTCGCATGTCCCTGAGAGCCGCTGCCTTCCACCAGGACATAGCCTGGGCTCTTCTCTACGGACTCGCTCTCTGCTTCGACATATTCTACACGGTATTCATCTTCATCAGGTTCTTCATCCAGGTCTGGGTTTGTTCCTGGATCTCCGGCATCCGGAAGCGGATCTACCGATTCGCCGTTATAGATTCCAGCATTGACCTGTTCTCCTCCTGCAGGATTGCCATAAACATCTGTTTCCACTCCATCCTGTGTGATCAATGTATCATCACCGATGCCTAAAGCCGCGCTGCCATGACGCAGCTTAGCCATGTCCAGCGCTTCATCCAGCGATTCAGATCCATAGAATGTGCCGGCTACCGGGGACTCACTGACAGAAACATTGCCATTGCCCGATGGTTCGCTGGCAGGATGTGATCCGGCAAACACATTGTTTCGGAAAGTCGTGTTCGCGCCGACGACATAGGCGTCATTCCGCGCGGACATGCCCTCATTTGGCAGATAGAAGATATTGTTTTCAAATAAGATCTCATCTCCCTGATAGACCGGATGCACGACATTGTTGTTGATGAATGTGTTGTTGTACACCTTGGCATTCTCGATCTTGGTGTTGGCATCCTCGCCGACACAGACCACGATGGCCTGATGCGCGGCATAGCCCTGTGTGTCATTGACACTCAGATTATAGCGGACGATGTTGTTGCGGTTATACGAATTGGTCCTGACATGCAGCATGATGCCGCCGCCGACATTATTATGCGTATAGTTGTACTGGATGATGCCGTTTTCCGTCATGTCATCCAGGTTGAATGCCATGCCATCCATCGTATTGCGTCCGTTGCAGACTTCATTGTACTGGAAGAGCATGCCATCCGCGCGGTCACACCAGATGCCGCAGCCATAACCGGCATACGTCTGCTGGAATGTATCGACCAGATTATGCTCGACCAGCGCGCCGGAGGTATACAGCGGAACGATGCCTGCGCGCTGCACGTTGCGGATCTCATTGCCGCGGATGACCACATGGGTGTGACGATAAGCCTTGTCATCCAGTTCACCGCGGACATTGTGCGTGGTAATGCCGTTGGCATGGCAGTTTTCGATCGTGTTGTCTTCGATCAGTACATCATCAAAGATCGTCGGCTGATCGTCGAGGATCGCGCCAGCCGTGCCCAGGCCGCCGGAAGTATCTCGCTTCGTGTAGCTGACGATGTTGATGCCGCCGGTGCGATGCGTGGTCCTTGCGCCATAGAACGTCGTTCCGCCATTTTCCGGCACGACATCCCAGATGGAATCTTGACCATTATAGCCGCGGATATCGCTGATCTCGCAGTTGCGGATATAAATGTGATGATATGTTCCGCCGCCGTATGCTTCCACACGGATGCCGCTGCGCTCTTTGTCCTGATTGTCATCGCTCCAGTTGCGCACGCGCAGGTTATTGATCTCCCAATACTGCTGGTTGCAGAGATAGACGGCAGACCCTGCTTCACCGAACGGTCCGTCATCGTGAACGGATGGCGCGTCTGAATACCGGCCGTTGCCATCGATGAGCGGTTTTTCACCTTCGCCATACATATCGATGATGACCGGCGCTTCAGCGCTTCCGCTTCCTTTTGGATACAGCTGACCAAGGAAAGATGATCCGGCCTTGATCAGGATACGGTCGCCCGGCGCGAACTCGATCTGGTTGATGTCATCCAGGGAATCAAACGCACTTCCTTCTGACAGTCCATCACCGCCCACAGCTGCTGTGGAGTCCAGATAATATGTCGTATTTCCTGGAGAAGGGATATAGGTATCCTTTTTTTCCAGGGAAATGATGTCAAAGCAGTCAAAATTAAAATTGGTCCGTTCCCCGTCTACTGTGGTCAATACCAGCGTATGCTCTTCATTATTTACGCTGATTCCCTCGCGCGCAAAGACCATTTCCTGGAACTGGGCAGAGGTGCTGTCGATATATTCATCGATCTCTCCCAGATCTTCACCATCAAGCGTAACGGAAAGCTTTCCAGCTCCATTGCCTTTTTTCGTATAAAACCGTACGCCTGTTCCTTCGAAACGAAGCGTAAGCGTTGCGCCGATCACCGAAGTCTTGATATGCGCGCCGCCGTTTGAATTCGGCTCTGCTTCTTTGACAAAGCTGTCACTCATCGAAGAGCCAAGCGCTGGATCAAGCGTGACATACTCGTCATCTTCGGCCTGTACCGTGGTCACAGTTTCTTCAAGATCCGGATCAGGCTCTTCCTCTTGATCTGCGATCACTTCAAAATAATCAAAATTGAAGTTTGTCCTGTCGCCATCCAGCGTGGTGAGGACGATCGTATGTGCCTCATTGTCCGCACTGAGCTCCAGATCCTCGTATACCTTCACTTTAAACTGCGCAGTCGTGCTATCGATGTATTCATCCACTGTCTGCGGCTCTTCGCCATCTACAGAAACAGACAGCTGCCCTGCGCCATTGCCTTTCTTCGTATAAAAGCGAATGCCGGTTCCCTCAAACTCAAGCGTAACGCTTGCGCCAAGCACTGAGGTCTTGATATGACCTCCCTCATCAGAAGCAGGCTCCTGCTCAAATACAAAAGCAGAGCTCATATCAGATCCTGATGGCAGACTGAGCTGAGCATCCTCTGCCTGTATCTTGGTCACGGTCTGCGAATCTGCCTGCGTCGTTCCATCCGCCGCCTTGGTCTCAACTGGCAGCCAGAATGATGAACAGATGAGCATCACAGCCAGCAGGCCTTTCATCAATCGCTTTGAACTATTTTTCATCTTCTTTTCTCTCCCTTGTTTTCACGCGGGAACTTCTCCTTCCTGCTGTATTCTCCCGAAAATCTCATTCCGGCACAGCACATCCGGTCAAACAGGATCGCTCCCACAGATGTGTACACAACCGATCGTCCTCCTCTCTTCACATCTGTATTTTCGGCACGAATGTAAGCCATTACATCCTTATGTCATATTATAACATACAAATTGGAGATATATGGAAATAATTCGCCAGCTGATCAACATTGCAATTGATCTGCAGCTTTCTGATCAGTTTTCTATATGATCCTCTTTTCTGCTTCAAATCGTCGTTTGTTATAGATTCAGCGATATATCAGTGGCTGAATGCATATAATGGGCACAATTGTCCGAATGCAAGAAAGACAGGTATTGATCATGCAGATCGTTGGTTATGATCCTAAATTCAAAGAAGCTTTTATCGAGATGAACAAAGCATGGATCGATCAAGTGATTCAACACTTTGAATTATCCGTTCCTTCGCTTCATCCCCATTTACAGGGACTTCCTCACTACTATGACCAGAGCTGACTTCTTGTGGCAGACCTTTTTCGACCAATGGGTACCGTCACTGCTTTTAAAGATATCGGGATTCCACCGTCCACAAGACCTCACGGGATAAGTCGTCAGTCTTTC
>UQPV01000017.1 GCA_900543035.1 uncultured Solobacterium sp. | reverse complement strand
GAGAAAGATATATCACAATTGCAGAAATGAAACTACACGATGCAGAATCAGAAGACTGATTCTAACATCGTGTTTTTTCCGTGCCCTTTCATTTCCTGCTGTGAATAGTAACGAATAGTAACAAATTTTTGTATTTTTTTTATTTTTCCTGTTGACATTCATCCTTTCCATTGGTATTATATACGAGCAAACAGCGATGGACCCTTAGCTCAGCTGGCAGAGCAACTGACTCTTAATCAGTGGGTCTAGGGTTCGAATCCCTAAGGGTCCACCATTTGAACAAGAAAGCTTGAGAAATCAAGCTTTTTTTCTGTTTTATAAGCATATAGCAGTCATACTGATCTTTTTACAAAACAAGAGGTAAACTGAATGATCAGTGGGACCGACAATCAGACATACAAAAAAGAGCACGATCCCTCAGGATGGCTCTTCTTGCAATGATTCACGAAGCGCTGTGATCCATCGATCGAACAGCGCTTCTTCTTTTATGGTCCGATTGGCATTGCTCGTGCTGGGCAGATAGATCTGACGCAGCGGAAGCTGCGAGAAATGCTTCTGATAGAGTCCCTCGCTCTTTTTGCCGTTGCAGATGACCGTATGCAGCGTCGGATATTC
Organism: uncultured Solobacterium sp.; assembly: GCA_900543035.1. Taxonomy (GTDB): domain Bacteria; phylum Bacillota_I; class Bacilli_A; order Erysipelotrichales; family Erysipelotrichaceae; genus Merdibacter; species Merdibacter merdipullorum. The sequence goes on along the minus strand of UQPV01000017.1, from coordinate 43,252 downwards.
GCTGACCAGCCGATCGATCGGATTGACGATCTCCTTGCGGATGCTGGAATCCAGAGACCCTTCCCGCTCACAGGCATGAATGACATCCCACAGGATCAGATGATGACTTAGGATGATCTGCTGCTTCTGGGCGTAATGATCTATTGGCATCTGAAAACATGCGCTCATGATCTTCCAGAACCGATTATGGCGATATCCATAATACTCATGCTTTTCCAAGGAAGCCACGCTGGGCATGGACCCCAGGATCAGCACATAGGGCGTTTCCGCAATGATGGGATCAAAACCGATCAGCACACTTCTTCACCGATCACATCGTGCGGAAGCACCTGCGTGACCTTGACCTTGACGAAGCTGCCCATCTCGATCAGTCTGTCACTGGTGAAGATGACCATGCCGTCCACGCCATCCGGCGCATCCCATTCGCTGCGGCCGCGGTACTTTCCGGTCAATCCTTCCTGATCCTCGACCAGGACCTCGATCACCCGGCCGATCTTCTTCTGCTGATTTTCCAGCGCGATCTGTTCCTGCAGCTTCATCAGCTCATCTAGATAGCGTTCCTTCACTTCATCCGGGCATACCGGCTTCATGCTGAAGCCAGGAGTGTCTTCCTCCGGAGAATAGGTGAAAGCGCCCATGTGATCCCAGCGCACATCGCGGACGAACTGCAGCAGTTCGTCCATGGTCTGGCGATCCTCACCAGGGAATCCCACGATGAATGTCGTCCGCAGGGTAGGCGAAGCAAAGGTATCTCTGATCTTCTCGATCAGGCGCAGCACCTCTTCTTTTGTCCCCCGGCGGTTCATCCGGACCAGCATCTCATCATTCGCATGCTGCATCGGGATATCGAAATAAGGGAGCACCTTGGGCAGCTTTGCCATCCCTTCGATCAGCTCATCATCGATCTCATCTGGATACATATAGAGGATGCGGATCCAGTGGAAACCATCGATCTCATGAAGACGCTGCAGCAGTTCCAGCAGCTTTCTGGAACCATAAAGATCCACGCCGTATTTGGTCGTATCCTGCGCGTTGAGCACTAGTTCCTTCACGCCCCTCTCGGCCAGACCTCTGGCTTCCTCGACCAGACGTTCCATCGGCACGGAGACATTGTCGCCGCGGATCAGCGGGATCGCACAATATGTGCAATGATTGGAACAGCCTTCTGCGATCTTGAGGTATGCGGTCCATGGCTTGCTGCTCAACAGCCGCTCCGCATCCGCAAAACGCACCTTTCCTTCATCGTGCAGTTCTTCTGCGAGTACCTCATGCAGATGGTCATAGTCGCTGATGCGCACGACGGCATCCAGCTCCGGGATCTCTTCTTCGAGCTGCTCCTTGTAGCGCTGAGCCAGACAGCCGACGGCGATCAGCTTCTTCAGCCCATGTTCCTTGTATCGCGCCATCTCAAAGATCGTAGAGATCGCTTCTTCCTTGGCGCTGGTGATGAATCCGCAAGTGTTGATGATGATGGCCTCTGCTTCTGAAGGGCTGTGGACCAGCGTATGTCCGTTGGCCTGCAGCATGCCCATGATCTTTTCGCTGTCCACAAGATTCTTGCTGCAGCCCAGTGAAATAAACCCGACTTTCATTGATCTGATCTTCCTTTCCGCGTCAATCGCTTTGATAAAAAAGCTGCAGGCATCTGTATCCCGCAGCGCTTTTCTTACTCTTCTCCCTGAACAGGAAGCTTCTTGAGGATCACGCCGATACCGTAAAGGATGCAGCCGAATCCAAAATAAGGAGCAATGGATGACACGATAGAATAGATCATGGAGCTCATCACATCCGTCATGGCCACGCCATAGCTTTCAGCGGTCTGTGCCAGTGACATGTAGCTGGAAATGCCGGCGTAGATGCCCAGCAGCAGGAAAATGACCGCCATGATATAGAAGGCGAGACTGCCGTTTCCTGCCTTGAACCTTCTCTTTTTCGTTTCTTTATCTTTTTTCATGATACTCTTCCTCTCTTTTCTGCGTATGTTTTTATTTTACTATCAAAGGGACGAAGTTGCAATTAAAAATCATCGCTTGATGATGTTTTCATGCACAATTCAGAAAAAGGCCCATCTCCCATTGGGAAATGAGCCTTGTGCGCACCGTTTACTGCGGACGCTTGCGGATGCTCAGGCGAAGCTCTCTCATCGCTTTCACCATCTGATCCACTTCATCCTGTCCGGACGCTTCCTCTCGCAGTGCCTCTGCTTCTGCCAGCACCTCGCGCACTGCGTCCATATCGCTCTCGTAGTACTCCCCTTCGTTCTCCAGCATGCTCTTCGCATACTCGATCTCGAAGTCCAGTCCGCTGTAGTCGGTCTGTGCCTCACGCTCCAGTTCGCTGTATGCACGGATCAGCGCTTCCGCTGCCGCGTCTACATCTTCCTGGCTCGCTGCGTCATCGTTCAGCACCGTCGCTGCTTCTCCCAGCGCTGCGGCGAACGCTTCATAGCTCTCTGCCGTATATCCTTCGGATCCGGTTCCCTTCACCGCGTCATAGAACAGCTGCAGGAAGCTCTTGTCTGCTGCTTCCGGCTCCTGCACCTTCAGCTCGCTGATCGCCTGGCGCACGCTGTCTGCTGCCGCATTCAGCGTTTCGATATCTTCCGTTCCGCTCTCCAGCACGGCCTGTGCCGCGCTCACTGCGTTCCTCAGCGCTTCCACGCCTGCTGGTTCATAGATGCTCACATCTCCGCTCAAGATCTCCTGTCCGTCTGTGATGGCTTCTGCCAGCGCTTTCTGCGCATCCAGCACCTTCAGTCCGTTTCCAGCTTCTTCCAGGGCGCTGACCGCTGCCGTCGCTTCCGCTTCGCTCACTTCTGCCGCATCCTTCTCCAACAGCGTTTCCGCCGTCTCGATCGCTGCCTTCATCTCGGCAAACTCTTCCTCGCTGTAGCTTCCTTCCAGCTCGCTGCCTGCCGCTGCCAGCTCTGCCAATCGTTCCATCGTCGCGCTGTCCGCTCTCTCGATCAGTCCTGCGATGGCGCTCTCCAGCTTCTGCTGCGCCGCATCCACATCTGCCTGCAGCGCTTCTTCGTCCGCTGCCGTTGCTCTTGCTTCTTCTAATGCCTGCGTGAATGCCGCATAGCTGCTTGCCGTGTAGCTTTCTTCATCATCCAGCTGTTCTGCTCTGGCGATCGTATCATTCAGCGCATCCAGCGATACCTCGAACACATGCACCACGCATTCTGCGCGCTTGCCGTTCACCGTCGTCACGCTGATCACTGCGTCGCCTTCTGCCACTGCGCGGACCACGCCGTCTTCCACCGTCGCCACTTCCGCGTTCGATGTGCTCCAGCTCAGCTCCTTGCTCATCGTCGTATCCGCAGGATTGATCGTCGCATTCAGCGTCGTCTCACGTCCTGCCTTCATCGTCAGCTCGCTGTGATCCAGGCCCACGCTGATGATCTCGATTTCTCTTGGCTCTACGGTCACGATGCAGCTGTCGCTCTTGCCATTGCTCGTCGTTACTGTGATCGTCGCTGTGCCTGGTGCGATGGCAGTGACCTCGCCATCGTTGACCACCGCGACTTCCGGCGCATCGCTGCTCCAGATGAGCGTGCGGTCATCGGTCGTATCGCCCGGGATGATCGTCGCATTCAGCGTGCCGCTCTCTCCTTCGGTGAGCGTCATGCTCTCCTGATCCAGGCTCACGCCTGTGATCGGCACTTCCTGGGTCTCGACCACTTCTACTCGACATGTCGTACTGATTCCATTGACCGTTTCTACCCGAATAATTGCATATCCTTCACGCAATGCGGTCACGTTGCCTTCCTGGTCTACTGTGGCAACAGAAGGTACCGTCGACATCCACGTCAGCGTCGTATCATCGGTCGTATCGACCGGCTCGATCATCGCGCGCAGCTGCTGGCTCGTTCCTGCCTCCAGCGTCATCCGCGTCTGGCTCAGACGGACCGAGGTGATCGGGCTGTTGACCGTCACTTCACATGACGCGCTCACGCCGTTCTCGGCACGCACCGTGATCGTCGTCGTGCCCGGACCCTTCGCCGTCACATTGCCGGTCGCGCTCACGAGCGCGATCGTCGGATCCTCGCTCTCCCAGCTCAGGATCTTGCTGTCTGTCGTATTGCTTGGTACGATCGTCGCTTTTAATCCTTTACGTGTATTGACATCCATTTCCAGCTCGGTCTCGTTCAGCTCGACTGCAGTGATCGGTAACTTTCGATCATCTACATGTACCGTAACCTTAGCCTGCGCGCCGTCAGGAAGCTCTGCGGTAATGACCGCCTCGCCACCGCTCTTCGCCGTGATCACGCCGTTTTCGACAGAAGCCACCTCATCATCAGTCGAAGTCCATGTCAAACTAGCATTATTGACCACCGCATAACTTCTTCTCATGACCGTCATCTCGCGATTTTCTCCGACCTGCATCGTGATCTCATCTGCTTCCATCGTGATCTCATCGCTCAGTACCACATACGCTAATCGTGAGTTTACTGCATAGGAATATGCTCCCGATCCATTCACCACATACAGCACCACGTTCGGTGAATTATAAAATACTGTGGAGCCAAATTTGTCTCGTGCGATCGAGCTGGGCAAGAACACCGTTTCTAACGATGGGCAATCTGCGAACGCGTTGTTGCCGACCTCGCTGACCCCTGTCGGTACGATCACTTTCTTCAAATTGTCACAATACCGAAACGCCTCGCTGGGAATCATCTCAAGATCTTCTGGAAGCTCCACGCTCACCAGGCTGTCGCAATCGTTGAAGATGCCGCTGCCGATCGTCGTCACGCTTTCCGGCAGCTCGATGTCGCTCAGCGCGATGCATGCCGCAAACGCGGATGCCCCTACCGAAGTGATGCTCTCCGGCAGCTCGATATGCTGCAGGGAGCTGCACGCGCTGAACGCTGAGTCCGGGATCGACTGCAGGTTGGAAGGCAGGTTCACCTCGCTCAATGAGCTGCATCCGGAGAATACCGAATACCCCAGGTTCGTGATCGATTCAGGCAGCGTGATCTCCTGCAGGCCGATGCAGTTCAAGAACGCGCTCTGACCGATCTGCCGCAGCGTTTCCGGGAACGCGATGCTTCCCAGCTCATAGCATTCCGCGAACGCGTTGTTGCCGATCGTCGTGATCCGATCTGATAATTTGATCTGTTCCAGGTTCACGCAGGAACGGAATGATGCGCTGCCGATCGATGTCACGTTTTCCGGCAGCGTGATCTGTGTCAGTCCGCTGCAGTCGCTGAACGCGCTGTCCCCGATCGAACGGATGCTCTGCGGGATCGTGATCTCACTGAGGCTCGTGCAGCCTGCGAACATCTCCTGTGCCACCGTCGTCAGCGAGGCCGGGATGTTCACATCCTCCAACAGGATGCAGTTCTTGAAGATGCCCCTGCCCAGGGACACGATGCTCTCCGGAAGTTCGATGCTGATCAGGCTCGTGCACTGCGAGAACGCATAGTCCTGCAGCCTCGTCACCGTCTCCGGCACGATCACGCTCTCCAGGCTCCGGCATTCCGCGAATGCCGCGTATCCGATCGCACTGACCGTCTTCCCGTCCAGCTCCTCCGGGATCGTCAGATCTCTTTCTGATCCGCCATAGTTGGTGATCGTCACCGTCCCATCGCTGTTGTCGGTGTAGGTATAGTCTCCCACCGTCCGCGCGATGACTGGTGTCGCCGTCATGCTCGTCGTTACCGTGATCCCCGAAAGGATGACGAGCAGGCTCAACATGATCTTAAATACTCTTTTCATACTATTTCTCCTGCTCATTCATGAAGCATGTCCATGTCAGTGGATATCGCTCACGCTGCACCCATAGTTCTGTCCTTCGTAGTAGTCCTTCGCCATGTCCTGCGAATAATATCCGCGGTTCTTGTCGATGAACTCTCCCTGCAGCTCGTCCACATACGGGATCTCCTCGATATCGATCTTCGTGTAGTCCCATGTCTCATTGCTGCCAAACCCGGTGTCGGTCCGATTCAGCTCTATGCTCACCCCATCGGTCTCAGAGAGCGCGCTCGCTCTTACTGCCATATCGGTCAGCACGGTGTTGCTCGCCTCATCTTTCGGATAGCCCTCATACTGATGCGTGATCTCTCCGGTGAGCATCTGTCCGGTTTCTCCTACATAGGTGAAATCCGCGGAGCTCGTATAGGTCATCGCATCGATCGTCTGCTCATAGGTGCAGTGCATCATCATGTCCGCTTTCGGCGTATTGCTGCATCCGCCCAGCGTAGACACGAACAGCACCGGTGCCATCAATATCGTCAGCTTCCTGTATCTCATCTCATTCATCCTCCTCGATGATATGGTTCTCCTGCAGCCATGTCTGATAGCTTTCCAGGCTCACCTCTTCCTCGCTGGACAGCAGCGTGTCCTGCGTCTCTCCTTCGCCGATGTAATACAGTGACGGCGTAGAGCTGAAGTCCCCGAAGTTGTCATGGACGAGCGTCAGGTTCTGTTCCTCGCTGTACTCTTCCTTATCCAGCGTCACGCACCACAAGGTGATCCCTGCTTCCTGCGTATACGCATCCGACTCTGCGAAAAAGTCCATGCAATATCCGCAATACGTCTGCGTGATGATGAGCAGGAAGTTCTCGCCATCATCTTTCTTGGCGATCGCATCATCCAAAGAGATGCTCTTCACCTCGCCATTGCCCGGATCAAGTGTGATCTGCGGATATGTCCGGCTTTCGCTGCATCCGCTCACCAGCAGCAGGAACAGGCTCATGCATACTGCCATCATTCGTTTCATAAACATTGCTCCAATCATGTCATTGTAATGAAAGGGTGACTTGCGTCACCCTTTGGTCGTGATCTTCTGGTTACGCGTTTAGCGGTCCTTCTTCAGCGTGTTTCTCTTCTTGAATGCCGCTGCCAGTGCGCCCAGTGCAACAACAGACATTGCCGCGAATCCGACCGTGCTGTTCTCAGCCGCGGTACCAGATCCATTCGTCTGGGTTCCGCCGTTGCCAGCTCCAGTGCCGCTCTCGCCATTGTTGTCTGTATCAGTGTTTCCATCATCCGGCGTCGTTCCCGGTTCATCCGTGCTTCCGCCAGGTGTGGTCGTGACATCCTGCAGGTTGTCGATCGCGCTCAACAGAGCGTTGGTCATGCCATCGACCGTATCCTGATCTGCTTCAGGATCTGCCAGCAGTGCCTTTGCGTTAGCCAACGCATTCTTCACTGCCTGTGCGCTTGCCGGTGTGTACTTGCTCAGATCAAGCGCTTCTGCCTGTGCGATCGCTGCCGCCAGCGCCTCGACATCGGCCTTCGTGCGGGCATTCAGCGCTGCTTCCATCAGCGTCTGTGCTGCCTCATCGATCTCTTCCTGCGTCGTGGCATTGGCCAGGACTTCCTTCGCCTCATTCAGCTTGTCTTCCAGACCAACTACGGTGGACGGACGATAGTCATCAATGTTCGCTACCATCTGTTCTACCGTTTCGATCCAGTTCTCCAGTACGGAAGTGTTCAGACCTTCACGTACCAGTCCGGCGATCGCATCCAGGACGGAAGTGATCGCGTTGGTCACTTCGCTGGTCGTCGCGTCATCATTTTCCGCTACTTCCTTCGCTGCGGCGATGGCGTTCTGCAGGTTGTTGTAGCTGTCTTCCGTATATCCATCCGCAGTAATTGCTTCTGCTTCTGTGATCACGGCGTTCAGCTCATCCTTGCTGACGATGTCCCACAGTTCCTGAACGGCCTTCGTGATGTTCGTGATGGCTTCCTTATAATCGTCTGCCGTCGCGTTCTCATCAGCCAGTACCGTTTCGCCGGCTTCGATCGCTGCATTGACTGCGTCGATCGCTCCTGGACGGGCATTGACTGCTTCTTCTACCTGCACCTTCGCGTACGCGATGGTCGCTTCCAGATTAGCTCTCAGCTTATCTGTAGACGGCTGGTTGTTCAGTTTCTGTACTGCCACAGAGATATTCAGCGTTGCGGAAACGACTTCTGCGGAAGAAGCGTCTGCCGGTTCAGCGATCAGCGCATTAGCTGCCTGAATCGCTGCATCGACATCGGCAAATGCCTCGCTCGTGTACTGATCTCTCAGTGCTTCAGCGTTAGCGACCGTCGCTGCCAGTGCATCGATGGATGCCTGAGAAGCTCTTGCTTCCAGGGCTGCCTGTGCTGCGCTCAGGCTGGCGATCGCATTGCTGATCTGCTCAGCGCTGCTTTCCTCAGTCAGTTCCTTCGCTGCGTTCAGCACCGTTTCGAATGCTGCCCAGCTGGAAGTCGTGTAATCTTCTGCATCCAGAGCATCTGCGGCTGCGATCGCATCCTGCAGATCAGAGAAATCAGCTCCAGGAGCAGATACCAGCGTGCCATAGAAGTTCATCTCGGCGCAAGATGCATACGTGTTCGGCGTATCGCCAAGAGATTCGATGGCGATGAAGCGTACATAACGTGCTTCGGTTGCGTCGAATTTGATTTCTTTAAATGTCGTCGGATCTTTCAGGGAGTTTCCGTCGGTTTCAAGATAACCTTCAACGATCGGTGTGAAGGTCTCGCCATCCAGACTGGTCTCGATGCGATAATGCGTGACCATACCGTTGTGGCTGCCACCCTGACGCGGCAGATAATCTACCTGCTCCAGGTTGTATGTGCCGCCCTGATCGATCGTGAACCACTGCGGCAGAGTGTATCCGCTGTTATAGTTCGAATGCCAGATCGTGTTCGTGTTGTCATCCAGGACATTGGATGCATGTTCCTGTTCAACTGCACTGCAGCTGGACTCATCGAACATGCTCATGCCATCATGAGAGATCAGATTCTCGCTGGACGGCTGATCCTCGTTGGATCCCTTGAATTCCAGCGCGTCAACTGCGCTCATGATCGCGATCGTCGCATTGTCAATGTCGGCCTTTGTCGTATTTGGATCACCGATCAGTGCCTGCGCAGCAGCTACTGCTTCTTCCACTGCGGCCCAGCTGTCTTCGGTATACAGATTCTCATACAGGCTGTTGACCTTTTCGATTTCCTCCATCAGACGATCTGTATTCAGTTCGTCCGTGACATTGATCTGCCATGTCGCAGTATGCTTGCCATCCTCAGTTGTTGCAGTCAGCGTAGCAGTTCCTACGCCAGTGCCCTGAACGAGATAAGTGTAGTGATCACCCATCGGAATTTCTGTCACAGTAGCAACTTCATCATTGTCGCTGGCGATGTGATAGAACGGGTTCGTTGCGTTAGACGGTGTGACCGTTGCGAATACTTCACCGAAGTCACCGACAGACAGCGTGCTTACGCTTGTTTCATCAAAGGTAATGCCAGTTGCCGGAACAGCTGCATCCTCTTCGATCTCGATCTCAAACAGAGAAAGCATACGGTTATATTCAGATCCAGTTGATGTATCGGTAGCTCTTCCATCAGAAGTCAGCGGTGTCCATACGATGCGGTCTACGTCGGCATTGATCTCAAATACCGGAGTGGATCCCTCTACTACATCAGACTCATAAACAACTTCATCGCCGTTGTAAGCGACCAGCTGGCTGGTACGCAGCGTACCATTGCCGCTCGTTCTACCATATACGGTGAAGTTCGTGATGTGTCTTGTGCCATCCAGATCGATATTGAAGTCAGTCGGCAGCATGACTTCTGGGCCAATGTTATCTTGTTCTGCACCATAGTACCACTTGAACTCAGCCATACTTCCGCTCGTAGCGCCATCGAACAGCAACGTCTGCCAGTTGCCCTGCTGCCACAGCTCGCTGCCATCAGAGTTTGTCAGATGTTCGTTGTCAAACGTAATGGATTCGATGCCATTGCCCGGAGTCAGGATGCTGCTTGTTTCCGGTGCTTCCGGCTTATCGGTCAGATCGATGATCGCATCAACGGTACTCAGATCCTGTCCGACCAGCGTTGCGCTGCTTGCTACACGATCATTGCCCCAGGTAAAGTCAGCATTTGCCTGAATCGTGATCGTTGCAATCGTTCCTGTGCCATTGATCAGATCCTGGAATCCGAGGTTAGTGAATACGGTGTAGTTGTCAATACCCTCCGAAGCAGACGTATGCGTGCGTAATTTAGAGAAGTTTCTCATGAACGCAGTGCTTACAGATGCAGAACCCGGATTTGTCACCGTAAACAGTGAATCATCTTGATGGAACTCTACAGAGAATGCATTGACATTCTTCAGTCCGATACCGAAAATACTGATATTCACTGTGTCACCAGCTTTGATATCCGTCTTATCCGGAACAAGCATGATCTTTCCATCGACGCCGTCAGCCGGATTAGAGATTCCACCGTTGAGCTGTGTAGCGACATAAGAAAGGTCGTATGCGTCGATGATATCGTTACCATCGATATCTCCGCCAGAATCCTTAATGTACTCAAAGTCAGAATCACTTGGAATCAGACCAATATAGTTTTCATAGAAGGTCAGGTCATTTTCATCCAGAGAACCTGAATGGTTAACATCACCGACGATCGATCCATTTGTACCATCTACTTTGTAGACAAGGATCTCGCTTGCAGAGAAGAAGTTACCAACGCTGGCACGCGGGATGAAACGGACATAACGTGCGGTTACGCCATCCATTTCTACGGTCTTCGTCGTGTTGTCACGAGCAAACGTGTAAACCTGTCCTTCGCTCCAGTGAATGCCATCGATACTGGTCGCGATCTCCATCTGCGTCACGGTGCCGTTTCCAGCATCATCACGCGGATAGTACTCGATCTTATCCAGCTGGTAAGCCATACCATAATCTACGGTCAAAGCTTTACCGATATCTCCGCCGCCGGAATGGAATCCGCCGTCTCCGATCTGGAATGTATGGTCAAATGCCCGATCTGCAGTACGGTTGCTGTAGATGGTGCCTTCCCAATCAATATCGGTCGGATACGGAGTGTTGCGGAACGGATCATCATCTGTCATCAGCATGATCGGTTCAGACCAGTTAGAATAATGACCATCTGCGCTTACAGAACGTACACGATAAGTGTGCTCCGTAGAGAACATCAGATCATCCTGCGTGTAAGTCGTTGCTTCGATGTTGTTGAATACAGTGCCATCGACTTCGATGTCATAAGCATTGATTCCATCAACAGCGTCCCATCCTACCGTGATATAATCATCAGACTTGTCGACCTCACGCAGATTTGCCGGTACGGTCAAAGCCTCATCCAGTTCATTTGCCGGCAGCGTCTGCTCATTGGCAAAGCCTTCGACAACGACCTGGAAATCATACTCACTGATGTTGGTCTTCGCGCCAGACTTGACATACAGCTTCGGCGTAGAAGTCGCATCAAGATCCGCGATAGATGATCCTTCATCCGCGAACTGCGTCACATATACGCTCGGGGAAGGATCATAGAAGTACACATTGCCTTCAGCCTCTTCCAATGCTTTCATGGAATCGACCTTAGTGAATGTGACATCCTGTCCAGCAACAGAACCAGTAACAGCTGTCGGTTCCTGAGATACATTCACGATGAACTCAGTAGAACGCTCATGCGTCATATCCGTATACTGACCAATGGTCTTGTTCGCTGTCAGCGTTGCGGTATCACCATCAACAACTGAAGTATATAAAGTCGTTGCGCTTGCACCGCCTAAAGTCTTACCATCATCTTCATATGCTTCAAATTCGGTGCTTCCTGCAGGCCAGAACTCAACGATGCGCTGAGAATCATCCAGACCATTCGGATTCGTTTCTGTAATGGCTTCCGGGTTGTTGTTTTCCGGATACATCGGAACGATGGATCCGTTCTTGACAAACAACGGCAGCTTCCAGATCGGTGCGTCAAAGTAGTTCAGGATCTGTCCGCCGCGATACTGTTCACCAGTGAAGTAGTCGATCCATACATCGCTCGTGCTCGGCAGATAGATATCGTTACGGATATCATTGCCATCTTCATCAGCTGCCGTATCCTGATAGATCGGGGCAACGAGGAAGTTGTCACCAAACATGTACTGATACTGCGTTGCCGTACCAAGTGTGTATTCGTTTTCCTCTTCGAGGAACATCGCGCGGATCATCGGCAGGCCGCCTGCTGCGGTTCCTTCATGGGAAATCGTATTGATGTACGGCATCAGCTGTGCCTTCAGCTTTAGATATGCGCGGTTGATGGAAGTTCCATCCTGTCCCATTGCCCATGGGCTCTTCTGGTTGCTTCCCCAGCCATCCATGTCAAGCATGTATGTCGTGAAGGTCTTCCACTGGAAGTCACGCGTCCAGATGGTCGGATCGCCTCCGCCGAAGATACCGTCCATGTCAGAACCGATATTCGGCTGACCGGACAGAGATGTACCGATGTATGTCGGGATATGGAAGCGGATGTATTCCCACTGTCCTCCAGACTGGTCACCGGTCCAGATACCACCGTAACGCTGCGTACCGGCCCAACCGTCCAGCGTAACGATCGTCGGCTTCATGCCGGATCTGGAAGTAATGGCATCATATGCGACAGAAATGCCGTTCAATGCCATGGAGTAACCTGCGCCTACCCACGCAACGTCGGTCTTGACGGCGTGTACACCAGCATCTACTTCAGCGTAGATATAGCGTTCACCCTTTTGCGGGTTATCCGGATCGGCCGGCCACAGATTAGACTGTGTCCACAGACCGGTCTGCACGCCCTTGGAAATCGCATAATCCGCAAATGCTTGCAAGTTATCGATATCTCCCTGGAAAGAATCAGTCTGGCCATAACCACAGCCATAACCATCATTCGGCAGGAACCAGCCAAACGGCATATCGTAATCTTCATATTCATCAATGATGGCACGTGCGCTGATGTTGTCATCGTTATTTAATGTTTCACGCTCACCGCCATTATCAGTCTGTGATTCTCTATACCATTTGTCACCCAGTTTGACCGCGCCTCTCGTGCCTTCATCGACCTCCAGCCAATAGTCGCGGTTGTAGCAGTTCAAGTGACCAAGATACCATGCATATTCTGGAAGTTCGACCGGATTTCCAGTCAGTTCATAGTAATCTTTGAGGATACCTGCAGCGCTGTCATCCACAAAGAAGTATGCGTCGAAACGCTCTTCATTGTGTGTCGTTGTGATCGTTTCATCACTCGTAAAGTCATAAGCACCCGGCTTCCACGTATTGCGGACAACACCGTATCCATTAGTTGACCAATAGAACGGGTTCGGGCTGGCTACGCCGCCATCTACCCAGTTGTTGCTGTTGGTGATGTTGATGACTTCACCCTTGTGTGAGAAGCGTCCGTTCTGCGTACCGCCGCCATAGAAGTATTCATCCGGGCTGGTTGCCAGCGTCTGGATGGTGCTTCCATTGCGATACTGGATCGGCGCAGCTTCCTTGATCACGGTCTCTCCCTGTGCATTTGTGACCGTCATCATTGCAGTTGCCTTATCTACCGTGATCGTGATGCCGCCTTCTGCGATCATCGTTACAGTAGAATCATCTTCGATAAGCTGCGGTTCTACCTTATAATCCGTATAATAATCGGCATCGGTCTTATTCGTGATCGTAGCTGAATGATCCGAGCTGTTCGGTGTCGGATACTCCTGGAACTCTTCTCCAGGCGCTGCCATATACATTCTGAATACATTTCCTTCCAGGAATCTGAAACGAATGCGCTCTCCTGCTTCCAGGGTCAACGTTACGTCGTTTGCCTCCTGAGAAACAGATGCGACGCTGCTGACATAAGTATAGCCGTCCTGCGCAGCAGGATAACTAGCAGATGTCTCTGTTCCAGCGTCTGTCTGGCTTTCCGTGTTCTCATCGTTGGCGAATACCGTTACGCCAGTGCTGAGTGTCGGCAAAGCAAGAGCAATGGCAAGAGTTGTCTTTCCAATTCTCTCAAACAATTTACTCATAAAAAATTAACAGTTCACCTTTCTTTAAATCAAACAAAGCAAGTCAGCGCTTAACTCACTGACAAGTTAGCGCTTACATCACCGGCATAAAAAATAAAAGAGTCTACTGATCTGCTCATGCCATGTGATGCAACTGATGTACGTCCTATGATCTGTTTTCTCACTCCTTTCTCTCTGCTCCAGCAAGCGGACCGGCACAAGGATGTCCCACAAAAGAAGGTCGCGGTCCTGACACAAACTGTTCACAGAGTTTCCTCTCGGTGTACGCACATACTTTAACACAGAATTTGGAAAATGAAAGCGGATAATTTTATAATTTTTGGTAATTATGTTGTATTTTTTGTTATTTTTATCTTTGATTTGCACGAAAAATGGACCATTTTGTCTTTTTATTAGATAATATGGTCAAAATTTACAAATATGTCCATATTTGTATATCTAAACTGCTACAGTATTATTATATTTTTACGATATTTTTTAACATTTTTTTTGCATAAAATTCCCGTTAATTATCCGCAAAATAAAACAGGCGATATCCTTATATGTATCACCTGTTCATTTATGCTGTTAAAGCATTAATAATTCTTTGCTTCCTGTGCGAAGTGAGAGCCTTCATAGCCGCATACCGGGCAGACCTTCGGCGCTTTCTCCGCTTCGATGCTGTATCCGCAGATATCGCATACCCACATCGTCTTTTCACTCTTCTCAAACACAGTGCCGTTCTTCACGTTTTCCAGCAGCTTCAGGTAGCGCTCTTCATGACGCTTCTCGATCTCTGCCACTTTCTCCATCTGGAAAGCGATCTTCTGGAATCCTTCTTCACGCGCTGTTTCCGCCATATGCTTGTACATATCGGTCCACTCATAATTCTCTCCTGCCGCTGCGTCTTCCAGGTTGGCCGCCGTATCCGGCATCGCGTCACCATGAAGCGCCTTGAACCACAGCTTGGCATGTTCCTGCTCGTTGCGCGCCGTTTCTTCGAAGATGCGCGCGATCTGTTCCATGCCTTCTTCTCTTGCCTTCTGCGCATAATACGTGTACTTGTTGCGTGCCTGGCTTTCACCGGCAAATGCCGCCATCAGATTCTGTTCAGTCTTTGATCCTTTCAGTTCCATGTTCATTCACTCCTTACATTCATCTGTTTCTTTGCGACAGTGTTCACAGATTCCCTCTGCCATGATCGAATGAGAGAATACCGTCATTCCGCTCTGACTGGCGATCCGCGCATTCAGCGCATCCTCATAGGGAAGCGGCAGATCATAGATCTGATTGCAGCGGATGCAGTGCAGGTGATGATGCGGCCTGCTGGTCCTGTCATAACAATACCCTTCTTCAGGATGGGCAACTCTGCGGATTTTATGCATCTCCTCCAGAATTCCCAGGTTCCGGTAGACCGTGGCAAGCGAGATCTGCGTGCCCTGCGCATTCATATTCTTGAAGATCTCCTCAGCTGTAGGATGTCCGTTCACTGACATCAGATAGTCCAGGATCATCTCCCGTTGTCTGGATGTTTTTCTCTTCATGACAGCCTCCAATCTTAAGAACTATTCTTAGTTTACTTCTTATTTTTGGTTTTGTCAATGCGAAAGCCCTTCACCAGCGTCATGTTTTTCATTCTTTTTGATCGCTTGATCCAGAAAAAAAGCCGCGTCAAGCGGCAGGCACATCATCCTTCCTCGTCTGCGGACAGTGTGCTCTTATAAAAGCTGCGGTTTTCCAGTGCGAAGATCCGCTGGGTGAATGCGCCTTCCTCTGTGATATCCAGCGCCTTCTGGATCGTATTCATCCGCGCATCCAGGTTATCGATCAGATGCAGCACTTCTGCCTCTGGGATCATCGGCAGCACCGGCGAGCCATACTCATGCACCCCATGATGGGAAAGGATCATATGCCTCAGCAGCAATACTTCCTCACTGTCCTCTATCCCAAGCTCGGCCGCGATCTTCGTCAGCTCGGCCTGAAAGATCGAAATGTGGCCAAGCAGCTTCCCCGGCGTGGTGTAGCTGGGAACGACCGGCGCGCTGAATTCCTTGATCTTGCCCAGATCGTGCAGGAACGTCCCGCTCACCAGCAGATCCCGGTTGAGCATCGGATACTGATCTGCGATCGCATTGGCCAGCCTGAGCATGCCGATGGTATGCGTCGCCAGCCCGCCGACAAAATCATGATGATTGCGGGTAGCAGCCGGATATTCGAAAAAGTCATGGCCATATCGCTCATAGACAGCCTGGATGATCAGCGACAGCGTATCATTTTGGATCTGCGACAGCGTCTGTTCGATCTCCCGCTTCATCTGATCCGCAGGGATCGGTCCTTCCTGCACGAAATCATAGACGCTGACGTCCTCTTCCACGATATCCATCTGCTTGACGCGAAACTGCAGCTGATGATTGTGGCTGAGCACATCTCCCATCGCATCCACGATCATGCCTGGTTCGTACAGATCGAGCAGCTCTTCGGAAACGTTCCAGTATTTCGCATCCATCGTCCCGCTCTTATCCTGCAGCGTAAACGAAAGATATGGGGCGCCCTTGGCCGTAACGCCCCTGCTGCAGCTGCTGAGCAGTACGCGGATGCTCCCGCGATCCCCGTCGATCAGTTCCCTGAGTAATCTATTCATTGTCGTTCCACTCCCGTTCTTCCAGTCTCTGTCTCACCATATCTGAAGGAAAGCCCTTCTGCAGGCAATAGGCGACGATCTTCTGCTGCAGCCGGCTGCCTTCAACGCGTGAGGCATACAGGCGCAGCGCCTTGGCGATCGTCTTGTCCAGGGCCTCGCTTTCTTCATCATCGTCCAGCTCCAGCCGCTCGGCGGCCCGGCGGGCAAGCTCGCCGCTGTAGCCCTGCGCCATCAGCCGGGCGACGATCATCTGTTTCTTCATCTTCTTCGAGCGGTCCTTGATCCCGCCCAGCAGCTTCTGGGCAAAGACCAATGCCATCTCTTCTTCATCTTCATCGCCGAGCTGTGCCAGCGCAGCTTCTGCGCTCTCCCGATCGATGCCTTTTTTCAGCAGCGTGCGCATGATCTTGCTGCGGCCATAGCCGTTTTGCGCATAATACGCCGTCTTATCCATCGCGTAACGCGCATCATCCAGCAAGCCCCGCGCTTTCAGATCCGCGATGACCGTCTCTGCCTCTTCTTCGCTCAGCTCTTTGTTCCGGATCAGATAACGGCGCATCTCCATGCAGGTATAATCCCGTGAAGAAAGCCGGCGCAGCGCGCTGCGCGTCGCCTTATAGACCTCCTGCTGTTCCAGCAAAGAGGCGACATAAGAGCCGTCCATGAAGCTGTGCACCGTCACTTTATATCTGAAGTAATCTTCGATCGTCATATACAGGCGAAGCGGCTCATCCAGCGAATCATTGTCCAGCGTCACCCGCACCATATCGTCCAGCACCCTGATCTTGGTGACTTCATAATCTTCATGATAGCCGTCGATCACCATCTGGTATACGGTCAACACTTTGTTGGCAAACGTATGCATGTCATACTGCACGCTTCGTTCGACCGCGGCCTGACGCATCTTGTTCACGCGCTCTTCATCCATCTCCAGGAACGCATCTGCCTTGGCGGCAAACTCCTGGGGATCCGTGAAGTAAAAGCCTGTCACGCCTTCCTCGACGAGGCCTTCCAGCACTTCGTCAGGGCGGGCGAAGATCGGCAGTCCGCCGGCCAGCGCCTCGATGAACGTCATGCCCTGCGTCTCAGAGGTAGACGCGCTGACGAATGCCTCGCTGATGGCGTAATATGCAGGAACTTCCTGAGGCGGAACAGGTCCGGTGAAGATGATGCGGTCGCTGATCCCTTCTCGCTGCGCCTGCTGTTTCAGCTCATCCAGCGAAGGACCGCCGCCCACGATCATGATCCGGCAGTCGGGATTGCGGATCAGCGCAGCGCCGCTGACGATCATGTCGATGCTCTTTTCCGAAGCGATCCGGCCCAGATAAGTGATGATGCGCTCTTTTGCGCGGATGCCATGGCGCTCCCGCACCTGCGCGCACAGCTCGCCGGATACCTGTTCATGCGCAAAGCTGTCCAGATCCAATCCGGTCGGGATCACATAGATCGGACGCGTCACGCCATAGCCCAGCAGCTTTTCCCTCGTCTTTTCGCTGGGCGCGATGATGCCGGAAACCGAATTGCACAGATAGCGGGAAAGCGAATAGACCGCCTTCTTGCTGATCTTTTCCACACTGTTCAGATCAAAGAAATTCACATAATGCGTATAGTCCTCATACAGCGTATGATAAGTATAGACGACCGGGATATGCAGATTATGTCCCAGTATGCGTCCAAAGATCCCTACGGAGAATTCCTGCTGGACATGGATGACATCCAGATGCAGGTCTTCCACTTCTTTTTTCACCTCAAAATGATAGGGCGTGCTCAGCGTATAGCCATACAGCTTTTTCAGCTCTACCCCGGGCATGCGGATCACATTGCCTTCCCGATGCGCATGCAGAGAATTCTTCTGTCCCGTCACGACATATACCTCATGGCCGGCCGCTTCCAGTCCTCTCTGCAGCGTCACGACCGAGGAAACGACC
Organism: uncultured Solobacterium sp.; assembly: GCA_900543035.1. Lineage (GTDB taxonomy): Bacteria > Bacillota_I > Bacilli_A > Erysipelotrichales > Erysipelotrichaceae > Merdibacter > Merdibacter merdipullorum. Next base: position 24,937 of record UQPV01000017.1, on the reverse strand, counting down.
CCGTTGATATCCGGTGTATATGTATCCGTAAAAATACCGATCCGCATCACAGCACCTCCTCATTCTGAATGCCGATTTCATCTTCCTTCAGCTTTTTCCTGTCATAATAGCGCTTGGCCAGCACGAATACGGCAGCGCCGACGATCATCACCAGATGATAGGTGGAGAACCGCCAGAGGATCATGACCGCGCCGGTCCCTGCCCCCAGCATGCCGCTGAACATGAGCGTGAACACCACCTCGGTACCGCCGCTGGCGCCCGGGATCGGGATAAAGCTGTTGGCCATCATGACAAAGCTGGAAAGCGCGATCACATCCAGCAGCTGTCCTGGCTGCAGCGAAATGCCCATCATCAATGCGATGAAATAGGGCAGAGAAAACTGCAGCGTCATCCGCAGCACATTGATGGCGCTCGTCTTGACGATCATCTTTTTGTCCTTCGTCAGTTTCTTGATCTCGCTGGTAAAGCTGGCAAGCTGAAGGTTCCACCCCTCAAGCGTCTTTTCGCGATCTTTGATCAGATGCAGCTTCGCCAGCAGATTGACCACGACTGCACTCAGCTTCACATACACTTTAGGGAACAGCGCCATCGTATACAATGCCGCGATGACGGCCAGGTTGATCAGATATCCGACCAGGATCAGATTGAACCAGCCGCTCTGCGCGCTGTAATAGCCAAACTTAAGCAAGAAGAGCACCGTGACATAGACCATCATCGTGGTCTGATACACGATGAAGTCCGCCCACAGCAGCGACGCGCCGTCGCTGATCTTGATCCCCTGCTTTTTCAGGATATAGGCCTGCGCGAACTGACCGCCGGTGGCGCTGGGCGTGATGCCCGAAAAAAAGCTGCCCACGAACGCGATGACCGCGCCGTGAATGAACCGATAGTCTTTCCGATACCGCCGGCCCAGCACCTTATAGATCCATCCGATGACCAGCGTGTAGATGATGCCCCATGCCATGATGATCAACAGGAAATACCACGGCATCTCCGAGATGAGCCGCAGGACCTCCTCATAATTGTCCTTCAAGGCAAACCATACCGCAAATACGGTGACGATGATGATCAAAAGCAGATTCAACGCATACTTCTTTCCCTGTTTCATCGCATCACCTTCATTTCTTTTCCACCATCGGCTGCTTTCCTTATATATTATATCCATTCGAAACAGGCCGCAATATCCAAACCAGATGCTTTTGCATCCCACTGATATCTACGCTGTATTCATTATACCAAGGTTGAGGAACATACGCAAACACGCCAAGGCCGGCAAGCAAAAAGAAATCCGCAGTCAGTCCTCACTGCTGCGGAATGTAATTTCGCCCGTTTCCGGATCCATGCTGTCCACGATGGCCAGCGATTCCACCCGGTAGCCAGCCTTGCGCAGCCGGTCTCCGCCTTCCTGGAATCCTTTTTCCACCGCGATGCCGATGCCTTCCACCGTCGCATTAGCCTGATGCACCAGATCGATGAGCCCTTCCAGCGCACAGCCGTTGGCCAGGAAGTCATCGATGATCAGGATATGATCACCCTCATTCAGATACTGTTTGCTGACCACGACATCATTGTCATTGTTATGCGTATAGGAATGAATCACCGTGTGATACACCTGATCTGAGATATTGCTGGAACGTGACTTTTTGGCAAAGACCACCGGCACTTCCAGATGCAGACCAGCCATGATGGCAATGCCGATCCCGCTTGCCTCAATGGTCAGGATCTTGTTGATCGGCACGCCTTCATACAGGCGCTTGAATTCCTTGGCCATCTCATTGAAGAAGATGACATCCATCTGATGATTCAAAAAGCTGTCCACTTTCAGGACATTGCCCGGCTTGACCACACCGTCTTTCCGGATCCGTTCTTCCAGTAATTTCATGCTCCCATCCCCCGTCTTCCGTGTAAAAATTATTATAGCAGATATTTGCGCAAAGCACACTACCTTTTGGAAAAGTCATGCTCTTCCATGCATCGCTCCAGCAATCCCCTGCATCCGGCCAGCACATCCGCATAGGTGGAATCAAAATCGCCGGTATACCAGGGATCCGCGATGTCCCAGGGATGATCGGTAAAATCCAGCAAGCGATGCATCTTATGATCGGCGTCTCCGCCGGCAATGCGCATCATGCTGCGGATGTTCGCGCTCTCCATGCCGATCAGCAGATCATAATGCGCATAATCTGCCTTCGTCATCTGCCGCGCCCGCTTTCCTTCCACGGATATGCCCTCACGCGCCAGTCTGTTTCTGGTGCCATGATGCACCGGATTGCCGATCTCCTCTCTGCTCGTCGCCGCAGAGGCAATGGCAAATTCATCCGTCATGCCCGCCTGTCTGATCAGATCCTTCATCACAAATTCAGCCATCGGGCTGCGGCAGATATTGCCATAACAAACGAATAGTATTTTAATCATGTCTGCATTTCTCCTGTATGTTGTCATATAAATTACTTATCTTTATGATCAGGCATTAATTTTTTTATTTTAGAAGTGTCTTGAACATAAATTTCAGTATAACCGCATTCTGGGCAAACTGCGCATTTGAGTTTACCTAAACTTTCTTTGAAAATCCCCTGTTGTGTTACCTTAACTCCGTATGCGCCTCCTTCAACCTTAATATCTAAATCTTCAATCATTTCTATACTACATCTTATACACTTTCTCATAATCAGCACCCCTTCACAAATCCAATTTATATTTTATAAATGCTTTTTGAACACCTTTTTCATCTTTAACATGACTTCAATTATCCAGTATATCAAGTCCGGCCGCATCGGCTAATCATGCGATATTATCATCTTGCGCAAGCCATGGGGTAAAATCTAATGCCTCATGAAGCCATATCGTACGTAAATCTTTTATTTCTTCTAATCTACTCAAATTAACCATAAAAACGTCTCCCAAAATCCAGTTACAAAATAACATTGAATTATTACATATGTCAAGGCACAAAAAATTAACCATTTCTTGATTATTTAAGATCACTTTAAGAGAAAATCCAGAGCGATATCGTAATAAATAGAAATCCTCATGATCATCAAATGTTAAACCAAGCTATCTGAAAAATCTTGATTTTTTGTACATTCAAATCTTGTTTTCCATTTTTCCATCAATCACATCAATATCATGCGCAAAAACGGGCGGAAAGGAGCTGTAACGAATAGATGATTTTTACAGATCATCTGAGCGTTTCAGTAATATACCCCCTTATCGGAATAATAGCAACGCTATCGGAATAATATTTAGCGTTTATCGGAACAATGCAAAAAAAGATCCAGCGGATATCATTGACTCTCCCGGATCAAAACTTTCACATCATTCACTTTTGCTTTGTTGTTCTCTTTTCACGCATACATCGTGCTCCCTTTCCAAGTCTGCCGCTTATATTATGCGCAAAAATGAGTGGAAAACCAATCGTAAAAAAATACGATTGATTTTCCGTTTGCTTCCATCCGTTAAGCTTCAACAATTCATCTACCAGAACACTTCAAAAAAGTGTGATCTGCACTCTATTTCTGCGCCTATTGGCATTTGGTAAATGAAAGATTTTCTGTCCCAATCTGAAAAAAAGGATCTGTCACATTGGTGTTTTTCGGTATGCTTACTCGTGGATCTTCATCCCGCAGAGCATCTTGACGAATGCCGGATCATCGTGGTTCACGATCTCGCTGTGTCCCAGATCCTTGCTGGCGATCGCTGCCATCTCTTCATCGCTCAGCTGGAAGTCCCAGATGTCGATATTCTGTTCCACATGCACGGATTTCGGGATGATGGACACGCCGCGCTGCGCATTCCAGCGAAGCACGACCTGAGCGGCGCTCTTGCCATGCTTCTGGCCGATCGCTGTCAGCTGCGGATCGGTGAAGATGCCATGCTTGCCTTCCGCAAGCGGTCCCCATGCCTGCGGGACGACGCCGTATGCCTTCATGTTCTCCAAAGCGCTCTCCTGCACGAAGAACGGGTGCAGCTCCACCTGATTGACAGCCGGGATGATCTCCACGTTCTCGCAGAGGTTGGCCAGGATCGCAGGATAGAAGTTCGCTACGCCGACTGCCTTGGTCAGCCCGCCGCGATAAGCTTTTTCGATACCGCGGTATGCGGCGAAATAATCGCCCATCGGCTGATGCAGCAGGACGAGATCCACATAGGACAGATTCAGTCTGGCCAAAGATGCCTTGACCGCTTCATAGGCCGTCTCCTCTGTCTTCTGATCCTGGACCCACACCTTGGTGGTGATGAACAGCTCTTCCCTGGTGGTCAGGCCATCCGCGATGGCTCTTGCCACTCCTTTGCCCAGCGCTTCTTCGTTCATGTATGCCGCCGCGGTATCCAGCAGACGATACCCGGTCTTGATGGCATCGTAGACGACCTGTTCGCACTGCTGCGCATCAGGGATCTGGAAGACGCCGAATCCTTCCAGCGGCATTTTCGCACCTGTGTTCAATGTTAAGTATTCCATCGTGTTTACCTCCTTGATCTTCTCAATCTGTTCTTTGCTTTCCATGTACAGCATACTCGACATTCGCTGAAAAGTATAATGCCGAAGTTGAATAAAAGCATAAGCAAAACTGATACTGAAACGGGGCAGACACGGTCATTATGGCATTCATCCCTGTCATCAACGAAGGAACATGGCTGCCGCTGAAAAAGATCAGCAGCGCTCCACACTGCTGACCTTTTTTCATCTCTTCATCCATTTCGCAAAACAGCCTCGACCCTGCATCATTCACCGGCGCGATCGCTTAGATCCCATTGATCATTGCGGCGTGTCCTTCGCCTGATCGCTGCGTGCGTTCGCTTGTCCGCACTGTTCTTTCAGCTTGCGGATCCTGCGGCTGATCTTCTGCTGTACGCCATGATTTTCCTTTTCGCTCGCAATCAAGTTTTTCAGTCTGTATGCCAATAAGACGATCTATGCATTTGTATTCATCTGACATCCTCCTGAAATGACAAAAAAGGTACGCCTGGCATATCTTTCCCTATCCAGGCGCACCTGTCATCTTGATCTGACTGGGCGGTTCATCCCTCCGCCGTATCACTGCGGTGATCAGTCCTCCGATGATTACGATTCGATTGTTTTTTCTGTCTCTTTCGCGTTTTGGCTGGCGAGGCGGCCAAAAGACAAAGCAGGCGTCAAATGGCCCGATGCTTCCTCTGGCGCTTTGCTCGTTTTGCATACGTCCAGGATGATCTTCCGTATACCGTCCGCAGGGTCTCAACAACGCAGAAGCCTTTTGCCTTCATCCCAGTTGATACCAGCTGCTGCACGCGCTGTCAACATGAGCGTCGATCCTGCGGACATTTGCCAGGTAGATCTCCTCATCGATCCCTGATGTCGATCTGCCGGCCAGCGAGCGTCATGGCACGCCAAAACAGAGACCATCTGTCCCATCCGAACATTCCGGTCTCTGTTATCATTTATCCTCAGCAGTTTCCCACATAGACATGCGGCAGATAGGCCGATGCGACCTCCCGAAGACGATAGATCAACGCGATATCTGTGGCGGCACGCTCCTTCATGCGGTAGTGCGGGAAGAAGCGCGTCACATGAAGCGGGATCTGCGGATCGATGGAAGCGAGCCACTCTGCCTCTGCCGCCATTTCCTCCTCTGTATCATTTTCCCCAGGCACGATCAGTGTGGTCACTTCCACATGGGTGGATCTGGCCGCACGTGCGATGAACTCCTGCACGGTATGCAAGTCTCCGCCCAGCCTTTGATAATGCGCTGCCGTAAAGCCCTTCAGGTCGATGTTCATCGCATCGATGTCGGGAAGCAGCGCTTCCAATATCTCCAGCTGCACGCTGCCGTTGGTGACGACGACGTTCTTCATGCCGCGCGCATGCACGATGGCAGCGCAGTCACGGACGAACTCATGGCCGATCAACGGCTCATTGTAGGTATATGCCACACCGATATTGCCTCGCTTCTGCATCTCTTCGGCCAGATCCGCCAGCTGCAGCGGCGTCATCTCGACATGATCGGCCGCCTGTTCCCCGCGCATCGAGATCTCATGATTCTGACAGAACGGGCAGGACAGATTGCAGCCGAAGCTACCTACGGACAGGATCTTGCTTCCGGGATAAAACTGGCGCAGCGGCTTTTTCTCGATGGGGTCCAGCGCCAGCGCCGTCACCTTTCCATAGTTCACGCTGACGATCCTGCCTTGCTCATTTTTCCTTGCACGGCAGCGGCCCAGCTGCCCCAGCGCAAGCCGGCAGTGATGCATGCATACCGGACATGTCCTGATCTGGTTCAATGATGTCTCACCACCTCGAAGCGTGCAAGCGTGATCCCTTTTGCCTTTTCCGCGATGCCCGCCTTCTCTTTGGCGATGCGCACCTGCTCCTGCACCGTATCCACCCCATCCAGATCCGGCAATAACAGCCCGCTGCGATAGCCGTCGCTGACGATCACGCCATAGCGCTTCACGTCCAGCTCATGCATGGAAGTGATCGGTTCAGGCGCCTTGAGCACATCCACGCTGTATTCCAGCATATCCAGCTCTTCCTCGCACACCGGCATGAAGCGCGGGTCCCGACAACAGGCGCTGACCGCATTGGCGATGATCTCCTGCGCGATATCTTCTTCCTGCGGGGAAGTCGTGCCGATGCAGCCGCGCAGCTGTCCTTCCTTTTTCAGCGAAACGAAGACACCGGCACGCTGCCGCATTTCCTCGGGCAGATCGAGCGGACATGCACAGCGCGTGCCATGACGCACATAATGCTCGACGCTGCGCCGCGCCAGCTTCACATATGCGTCCTCCTGGCTTTTCCGTCTTGCGGCCTCTGTTCTCTGCTTCTTCTGGTACTGACGCAGAAAATCCCGCTGCGGATCATCGCCTTCACACCGATAGACGCAGACGCCGTAACCTACGCCGAACGGTCCTTCATAAGACAGCTGACGGGCGCTGATCTTAACGGCATCCAGCGCGCCGGCCATGATGACAAAGGCGCGGTGTCCGCACTCTCCGGCTCGCGCACAGAAACGCTCGCTGAAGGAAAACAGTTCTCCGAATTCCGCTTTTCCCATAATAGCCATGATGCGCTGATCATATTCTGGTCCTTCCGGGCGGAATCCATAAGGCCCCTCTGCCTTCAGCCGATGCGACAGATCGCCGCTGGCGATGACCGCGATCGTCCTGCCCAGCTTCCGCGCTGTTTTCTGGATGCACTGGCCCAGCCGGTAATGCATCGAAAGCGGCAGACCAGAAAGACCGATGCGCACGATGGGGCAAGTCACGTCCTGCTGGTTCAAGAACCACAGCGGGATCATCGTGCCATGATCCAGCCATCGCCTTCGCTCTCCCAGCGTCCCCGCCGGGATCCCGTTCTCTTCGGCCAGTGCCGACAAGGTGCGGACAAACGCCGTATCATACGCCGCGCTGATCCTGACCTGCGGCGCCCCAAATTCCCGAAGATCCCCGGAAGCAGAAGCACCCGGAGAAAGATGAAAGTAGTCCGCATACATGAGCGCGTGCGGAGACAAGATGACCAGCGTATCCGGATGACAGGCAGCCACCTGCCTTGCGGCCTCCTGATATGCGCTGATCGTCGATGAGATGGCCTTCTCCTCGCCCTTTCCGACCTCAGGAATGATGAGCGGCGGATGCGGAACCATGACGGCGATCTTGACTGACATGATGATCCCTCCTTTGTTCATCGTTATTTTATCACATTCCCGCCGAAGTGCGCCGATCATCATAAAAGCCTCTCTCAGCGAAGCGCTGAAAGAGGCAGATGACTGTTTAATGATTATGATCACACCACGTCTATGCGCCCAGCATCTGGGTCAGTTCCTGCATAGCGTCGGTCTCCTGACGGATCATCTCCTGAAGATATCGTTCCTGCTGTGCTTGTTCCTTCGCATAGACCGCGATCTCCTCAGTGAAATCCCCGTCTTCGCTTTCGGCCTTTTCCAGCAGAGAAACGGTCGCCGGATAAGTCTGGGCCAATACGGAGCCCTTGTCTGTGCCCCAGAACAGATTGCCCGGATTGCTTTCTTCCTGCAATGTCGCCAGGGAGGCCGCATTGGTTTCCGTGCTGAAGCTATAATAGCCATATTCTGCACCGCCGTTGATCATCCAGGCCAGATCCAGCGCGCCGCTGCCTTCCTGATTGCTCAATACGCCCTCTTCCAAGGCGGCGATGACCCCTTCGATCACATCCACATTGTTCTGATATGCCACATGCTTGATGACGATATCCGAAGTGGAGATGATGCCGATGAACTGTTCCTGCACGAAGCGGAAAGCGTCCAGCGTCTTGGCGTTCAGCGCCCTGCCGCGCTCGCGGATCTCATCCAGCGTCTGCTGATCTGCTTTTTCATCCAGCGCGTCCTGATACTGCGCATTGATGGCGGCGATCTCTTCCTGATGTGCCTGCGCTGCATTGCGCAGCGCATCTAATGCGTCAAGATAAGGCTGTGCGTCTTCCCCGGCGAGCGTGGTGTCCAATGCTTCCTGCAGATCATCGCAAGTCGCGTTCAGATCCAGCGCCAGCGCCGGCGTCTGATCCAGATAGATGGCCAGTGCGCCAAAGGTGTTCAGATTCGTCTGCATGACCGGGGCGCTGTAAGTATCCCGATCATCCGCCACGGTGTGATAGCGCTGCTGGATCCAGCCTTTTTCCCCTTCCTGCGTGCCTGGGATATTGATGAAATACGGCACGCCGGATGCGCGGTAAGACACGCCGTCTTCCATCGTATTGGTATCGACTGATTCCGCGCTGATGCCATCGGGATAGATCGAATCGACCGGCTCCGCGAGCAATCCGGACGTTTCCACGAACGTCTTGGTCAGCGTGGAGAACTCGGGCACACAGCTGATCTGCCCCTGGCTCATGCCGTCATAGAAGGCAGGCAGCTCAAAATTGATCATGGCGATCGTCTTGCCGGCCCATTCCGGATGCGCGGTGTTGATCATTTCCCAGGCGCCGGTCGTCCAGTCGAACTGTGTGCCGGATGCGCCCCACTCCTCCGCGCCGTGGGCGATGAAGAGGATGTCGTTCTCCGGCTGATAACCGGAATCGACCATGCCCTTAGCCATGGCCAGGACGAGCCCGACAGCGCAGCTGTCATCCTGAAAGCCGTTGAAATACACATCGTAATGCCCGGACACGATGATCTGCTGCGCAGAGCTGCGTCCCTTCAGCCGGCCGACCACATTGTAGCTGGTGCCTTGCTCCTCCTGCATCTCATTGTCCACGATGAGCGTGGCCATGTCATTGCCTGCCTCGATCGCTTCCGCAAGCTGGCGGTACTGACTGGCACTGATGCTGACGCAGGGCATCACATCCTCGGCGCAGACATCCTGCATGTTGATCATCTCATCCGAGTATGTGGCGTACCCGCCCGTGTCATAAGTGATGATGGCCGCTGCCCCATGCAGCTCAGCCTCATGCAGATACTGATCGATCCAGGCCTCGTTCCACTGATCCACGCCGGCCAGAACGATCTTGCCTTCCACATCCTTGCCAGCATAGTCTGCCGCGCCGCCGCTGCCGACATCGACGAGCTCGGCCGTGATGCCGTCTTCATCCGTTCCGTTCGTCGCATAGGATGCCGGCATGATGTCGATGTCTGTCCCCTCCAGCCGCAATGACGCGTCATTGAACTGCCAGCGGTCCACCGTGACCGGCACCTGTTCCACCTCAAGGCCGATCTCCTCCATCTCATCGGCGATATACCGTGCCGCCGCATGCTCGGCGTCTGAGCCAGCGGTGCGGAATCCCAGCTCGTTGGACAGATAAGCCGGATCATAGGCCAGCGTTTCCGCGATCTCATAAGCGTAACGCTCATCCACCGCATCGAGGTAGGCCGTGACAAGCTCTGCCTGTTCCCCCTGCGCCGTGATCTGTGCCTCGTTTTGCTCACATGCCGTCAGCGGCATGAGCAGCAGTGCTGCCCCCAGCAGCTTCCACATCTTGTTCTTCATCTCTTTTCCCCTTTCGTCCAAACAAAAAGGCATGGTCTGCACACCATACCTTGAAAACGAAAGAGATGCGTTCTGCCAGACACCGCGCCGCAGCCTGTTCATCACTCTTATTGATCCGTTCACAAGTTGATGTGCGCATAAACGCATGGTCACCAATAACCAACTCATAAAACCTGAGCCTTTTTGCTCAATCAATAAGGCAACAACGTTGCCAATCCGCACCCGCGGTACGGTCCCCGGCTCTTCGACGGGTTTTCGGCATTTGACCCGGCCGTCCGTGTAGCCTTGCGCTTTCCGATCAGAAAGCGGGTCCAGACGTGCATCTGCACTGATGTTCTGAAACGAACGCATTTTTTATATCATGCATGCGATCCCATGTCAATGATTTTTTTCGATCCGCGCTTCTTCATCGGTCGCTTCCAGCTTCATGATGACCGGACGCAGGCCGTCGTTGCAGCTGCAGATGGCGACGCCTGGCTTCCTGATCCAGTCTCCGTAATAAAACAGTCCCTGATGGGCGCCATGCGCCAGCGCGAACACATACTGATAGATGGCTTTCCACGCTTCATCGCAAAACCCTTCCGGCTTGGCATAGTCCGCATAAAAGACCTGCCCCTTTCGCATCAACGGGCACGGGCCGAGCCCCTCTATGCCATATTCGCCCGCCAGCTCTTCATCCAGCGTCGTTTTTAAGATCGTGATCCTGACCTTGTTCATCTTCTTCCTCCTCCTTCTCTGTCGCTTTGCGCAAAATAACGGCTGAACGCGCGGAAATTATACAGATCCGGGCTGTGATCGAGCACGGCGAAGCTGATCTGCGCAAAATGATCATCCACGCTGCCGCCAGCCTGAAACAGACGGATCTCCCGTTCGAACAGCGCCGCGATAAGCTGAGCGTCATTGCCAAACGCGCCGCAGCCGAATGCACCCAGCACCAGCACGACATAGCCATGGTATGCCGCACACAGCAGCATCCGATGGATCCGCTGTGAGACCATTTCCGCATATTCAGCCTGCGTCAGATCGCCCAGACCATACTGTGCCATCGGCGCGGCACAGGTGAGCACCGAGACCATCGCTCTTTCCTGCAGCAGGCTGCCATCCGCGTCCCGGATGATCTGCACTTTCGGCGTAAGGATCATCGCATCAGAGCTAAACGGAGAGCGCAGTCCGCAATGATACGCATAATACCGGTGCGCCGCTTTGCTCTCCAGCGACAGCAGCAGCGAGCTGTTCAGGCACAGATCCTCCTCCTGTGCGCGGGCACCGCGCCGCACGCCGCCGCCAGGCTCGAACGGGTTGGCCAGGTTCAGGACGAGGATCTTCTCCTGCGGATATGCCTGTCGCAGCCTTCTCGCCAGGGCGAACGCATCCATGTTCACACAGTCATAGCGGCAGACTGCCCGCTCATGTGCGCGTTTTCCGATCATCCGCTCCATCCGTTCCAGATCATCCGGCAGAAACACCTTCGCCTCATCAAGGCCTTCCGCTTGTTCCTGCGCCAATATCGATAATGTCTCTTCCAGCATCGCGATCCTCTGGTTCATGCACATCCCCTGCCTTTCCACATCGATCATACCGCACAGGCTCACGCTGGTAAAGCTGCTTGACACCACAGGAGCATGTCCGTCCGCGTAAAGCGCACGAGCAGCGCATCCGGCACATGGAAAAAGACGGGCTGATCGCTCACCTCATCACTCTCCCTTGTTCTTCCTGTTCCAGGCACAGCTTTCCTCATGCGCGTCGATGACGCCGACTGCCTGCAAGTACGCATAGATGATCGTCGTGCCGACGAACTTCATGCCGCGCCGCTTCAGATCGGCGCTGATGGCGTCCGAAAGCGCAGAAGAGGATATCCCGCTTTCCACGATGACCTCTCCCGCTGTCCATCCCCATAAGTAATCGGCGAAGCTGCCATAGCTGTCCTGGATATCCCGAAAGATCCGGGCATTGTTCACGGCTGCCGCGATCTTGCGCCGATTGCGGATGATGCCAGGATCCTGCATCAGCTGTTCCTGCTTCTCTGCATCATAGGCGCAGACCTGTTCGATGTCAAAATGGTCGAACGCGCGGCGGAATGCCTCCCGCTTATTGAGCACACATTCCCATGACAGCCCCGCCTGAAAAGATTCCAGGATGAGCATCTCAAACAGCCGGTGATCGTCATGCACCGGGACGCCCCACTCTTCATCATGATACCGTACATACCGCGGATTGTCCGGATCGGCCCAGCAGCATCGCGGACGATGATCATGCCATTCCTTCTTCATCTGTGCCACGATGTCACCCCTTCATGTTCCAAAAGCGACGCCTTGATCTCGATGCCTCCGGCATATCCCCTCAGCCCGCCGTCCGTGCCCAGCACCCGGTGGCAGGGAATGATGATGGAGATCGGGTTATGGCCGACGGCGCTGCCGACGGCCTGCGCGGACATCCGCTCCCGCTTCATACGCTGAGCTGCCTCCTCTGCCAGCCTGCCATACGTCGTGATCTGCCCATAAGGGATCTGCAGCAGCATCGCCCATATGCGCCGCTGAAAGGGGGTGCCATGCGGATCCAGCGAAAGCGCGGAAGGATCCGGCCGCTTTCCCGCAAAGTAAGCATCCAGCCATGCCGCCGTCTGCCGCAGCACATCGCATGATGCACATATCGCCGGTTCATCGATGCCGGCCATGAAGTATTTCTGCCCCTTGAACCATGCGCCGCGCAAGGCATGTTCATCCCCGAGCAGAAGCATATCGCCAAGCGGAGAATGATAAGTTTGCTGAACAAGCACATTACCGCCTCCCTGACCCCATTTTATCACAGCACTGCCGATAGAAAAAGACAGTCCGCAGACTGTCGCTCAGTGAAACATATCCTTCTTCTTGAAGATCCATGTCGCGATGGCCATGGCGATGATCGCGATGAACGTCGGGAACCACCACCACTGCACGCCTGGAAGACCGTTGACATTCATGCCATAGAACCCGAAGATGATGTTGGGGATCGCCATCACGATGGTGATGACGGTCAGCACCTTCATGACGATGTTCAGGTTGTTGGAGATGACCGAAGCAAACGCATCCATCGTACCGGAGAGGATGTTAGAGTAAATGTTACACATCTCGATGGCCTGATGGATCTCGATGAGCACATCCTCCAGCAGATCCTGATCTTCCTCATACAGCTTGATGAGCTTGCCGCGCATGATCTTGTTCAGCGTGATCTCATCCGTCTTCAGCGAGGTCGAAAAGTAGACCAGCGATTTCTCCAGGCCGAGCATCTGGATGAGCTCTTCGTTCTTCATGGACTGATGCAGCTTCTGTTCCGTCTTCGACGACAGACGGTCGATCTGCCGCAGATAGATCAGGAAACGCTGAGAGATGCGCAGCAGGAGCAGCAACAGGAAACGCGTCTTCATGTCCGTGCGCACCCCGCGCACCACGCCATGCGCCATATCTTCGATATTCAGGTTCTCATACAGGCTGATCGTGATGACATAGCCCTTCATGATCACCACGCCCAGCGGCAGCGTCGTATACTGCAGCGTGCGGCCATCATAAGCGTCGTCATCGCTGTCATCCGCGCTCGGGTAGTCGACGATGACCAGCGTCTGGTTCTCGTCGTCATCATAGTCGATATGCGAGCTCTCCTCTTCATCCAGAGAAGACTTGACAAATTCCGGCATGACGCCGATCTCATCGATCAGATAGCTGATTTCTTCGTCGGTGGGCGCAACGGCGCTGATCCAGCAGCCATGCTCCGGACTGTCGATGCGCTTGGTCACATTATCAATCGTCTTGTAAAATTCAAGCATCCATTTATCCTCCTTTTCATCTTACAGGAGGACTAATGCATATATGCCTCCTGTCTTTCTGTGTCCTTGGCTGTCGTGCAACTGTTCACATCGGGCTCAGGAGCCATATATCACACCTTCTTTCTTTACTTCGGCTATTATATCATAATTATCCCCTGGTTTGGATGACCCAAAACGTTTTTTTACATCATTTTGACAAAGGATCCTCTTCTTCCACGGCCAGCTCGCGCAGCTGCTGCAGCGGCCTGCTTCCGCCCTTCTTCTGCCGCTGCGCATAAGCGCGGAAACCAGTTTCGGCCATATGCTCCACCTCCAGCTTCAGCTGCCGGGCAGACATGCGGCTGGCCCCCTGGCCGATGGCGATGAGCTGCTCCATTCCATCGCTGGTGGCCACCGTGACCCGGAACTCCTTCGCCAGACGATGCGTGGCGCTCTCGATGTAGCTGTCCGCGGTCTGCGCCGTCTTCGTGTAAACGACATAGATATTGTCCTGCTTCTGCATGGAGCCCTGATTATCCTTGACCTTGTACGCGTCAAAGACGATGATCAGCGTGCACTGCCGGTATCCCTGATAATTGCTCAGGATCTGGATCAGGCGGTGTCGGGCCGCATCCAGATTGTCCTGTGCCAGCGCGCGCAGCTCCTCCCAGTCATGGATGACATTGTAGCCGTCGACGAGCAAGCAGGCAGGCAGCTGCTTCAGGTCTACCCGGATCTGTTCCCGCTGCTGCTCATGCCGCGCATAGCTCTCCCGGTCAGAGATGCGCCGTTTCTGCGGACCGTATGTCCGGGCAAAGATCGCCATGAGCTCCTCATCCTCGCTGCCTTCCCTGCGCACAGGCGTTTTCTTCACCGTCTCCTGCGGACGCTGCTCTTGCGGCTGCACGAAGGACAGCGGCAGATGCATATGCTCCTCCACTTCGTCCCAAGGCACATAAAAGCCTGCCCCACGCGCGCAGAACACTGAACCGCAGGGATGTTCGAGGTCCCGTTCACAGTCATAGCCGATGCGCGAGATGACCTCTTCCGCGTCATGGCATGGCGCATAGCCCTTCATGGCGCGCTGCAGACGTCCCCTTCCTCTGGTGAAGGCCGCCAGCTTTGAAGCATAGGCATTCAGGCCGACGCTCGGCGCGCTGCCGCTGAGCACACAGCGCTGCGCGTCATTGTGCTGGATGACGAAGGTGCCGCCCATCTGCTCGATGTCATAGATCGCGCGGCTCATCATCTCAGGCGGAAGCTCCATCCGAAACTCATCATAAGGCTCAAGCAGGATGCTCTTTCCCTTGCGCAGGCCGTGGCGGATGGCGCGGTAGGTCGCCTGACGGAAGTCCCCGCCCTCGGTATGCTTGAGATGCGCGCGTCCGCTGAGCAGCGTGATGCGCAGATCCGTGATCGCAGATCCCGTAAGCACCCCGGGATGCTCTTGTTCCTGCATATGCGTAAGGATGAGGCGCTGCCAGTTGAGCGCGAGATCATCCTCCCGGCATGCGCTGGCAAACTGCAGGCCGCTGCCTGGGGGAAGCGGCTCCAGCAGCACATGGACCTCCGCGTAATGCCGCAGCGGCTCATAATGCCCGATCCCTTCCACCGGCTCCAGCAACGTCTCTTTATACACGACGCTGCCTTCCTCAAATCCGACCTGCACATGATAGCGCTCCGCGATGATCTGCTTCAGCACCTCGGTCTGGATCTCGCCCATGAGCCGCACGCGCAGCTCCTGATTCTGCGGCTGATAAGAGACATGCAGCTGCGGATCCTCTTGGGCCAGCTCCTGCAGGTGTCTCCACATCACCGCTGCATCGCCGCCTTCGGGCAGGACCACGCGATAGCTCATCGATGAAGTCAGCACCCCCTGCTTACGCTGCCGCTCATATCCCAGCCCCTCGCCAGGCACCAGCGAGCGGATGCCCTTGACCGCGCACACCTCGCCGGCGTGCACTTCGTTGACCAGGGTGTATTTCCCGCCGCAATAGCGCCGCAGCTGATCTGCCTTTTCCTCCTGATACAGCTTCGTGCGCACCTTCAAGGTGCCTCCGGTCACCTTCAGATGCGTCAGGCGGCTGCCATGCTCATCCTGGCTCACCTTATACACCCGGGCGCCGAATTCCTCTGGATATGTCTTGGCCTCGGTGCACTGATCCATCACATCCAGCAAGCGGTCCACTTGTTCCATCTTCAGCGCAGAGCCGAAGACGCAGGGGAACAGCTTTCTTTCCCGCACCAGCCGCCGCAGCGTCTCATCGCCAAGCGAACCATGTTCCATATACTCGTTCAGCGCCGCATCATCGCAGAGCGCGGCTGCTTCATCGCGCGCGGCGCCATCCTGCATGAAGCTCACACAGTGCTCATCCAGCCGCCGGCAAAGCTCCTCCTCCAGCTGCGCCTGCGTAAGATGACTGATATCCATCTTGTTGACAAAGATGAATGCCGGGATATGATACAGCTCCAGCAGCTTCCATATGGTCTCCGTATGCGGCTGTACGCCATCCGTCCCGCTGATGAGCACCACGGCATAGTCCAATACGGAAAGGGTGCGTTCCATTTCCGCGGAAAAATCGACATGGCCCGGCGTATCGATGAACGTAAATTCCGTCCCCTTCCACGTCAGGATCGCCTGCTTGGAAAAGATGGTGATGCCGCGGCTGCGCTCTTGCGCATCATAGTCCAGAAAACTGTCGCCATGATCCACACGGCCGCCTTTCCTGATCACCCCTGCGCTCAGCAGCATGCTTTCGCTCAGCGTCGTCTTGCCGGCATCGACATGCGCCAGCAGGCCCGCACAGCTCTTTTTTATATTTTCTTTTCCGCTCTGTCTGCCCATATCCGATCCCTCCTGATTCCCCTTAGTGTATCATAAGAGGATGAACGCGTCGAGAGGCACAGATAAAAAGGTCCGGGACGGCGGACCTTTTTATCTGGTTGTAAAGTTTCGCAAGTTTCGTTATCCAAGTGTATCGCAACAGGAAGGAATGGGCTGCAGTGCGCTCGTTATTGAGGTTGAGAGGATCGCGCACCTCATGCTATGGCTGTGAAAAACCTGTTCAGTTACCCTTGTCTAACTGCCTATACTATAACATACCGCGCTTCATCTATCCAGTGTTTTTTGATCAAAAAGTTAGCAGTTGCTAATATATTGACCAGCGCAAATAAAAAGATCCGGGACGTCGGATCTTCTTATCGGTTGTAAAGGTTAAATGGTCTGATCTGCTCTTCAGATCATCAATGCACAATAAGGAGAATCATGCCAATTGACAATTTCTCATTGACTCTGATCAGAAGTTATCACTGTCTAACCGAGCATAGTATAGCATACTGTTTCCCCGATTTCCAGCATTTTCCGCAAAAAGTTAACTTTCGCTAATTATTTTTTTTGCCGGAACCGCTGATAATCAGCGGTATGCAGCATGGCATTGGCGTGATCGATCAATGCCTGTCCCGGAGGATCGATGCCTTCCAGCGGATAGTCGAGCCCCAGCTCCTTCCACTTGTATACGCCCAGGGTATGATAAGGCAGCACCTCGAAGCGCTCCACATTGGACAGTGTCTTCACGAATCCATCCAGCCTGGACAACGCCTCATCCTGGTCATTGCGCGAAGGGACCAGCACATGGCGGATCCAGACCGGTTTTCCGATATCGCTGAGATAGCGGGCGAAATCCAGGATCTGTTCATTTCCCCAGCCGGTCAGCGCACGATGCTGCACGCTGTCGATATGCTTGAGATCAAGCAACACCAGGTCGGTGCTGTCCATGAGCCGCTGCAACTTGGAAAAAAACGGCTCCTCCCGCGTAAAAGGCTGTCCGCACGTATCGATGGCCGTGTGCACCCCTTTCTTCTTTGCCAGCTCGAACAGCTCGATGAGGAAGTCGATCTGCAGCAGCGGTTCGCCTCCGCTCACGGTGATGCCTCCCCCGCCGCGCCAGTAGGAACGATAGCGAAGCGCCTTGTTCAGCACCTCTGCGGCCGATGTGTCTCCTTCGCGGATCTGCCAGGTATCGGCGTTGTGGCAGAACTGGCAGCGCATCTGACAGCCCTGCAGAAAGACGACATACCGGATGCCCGGCCCATCCACGGAACCAAATGTCTCTATGGAATGCACAGCTCCTTTTACTGATTCCATCTTCATTCTCCTCTCTTGAAAAAAGGTCTGCGGAAACAGACCTTTTCGATGATCTTACAGGTGATCGTGGCACGTTCTGGCGATGACATCCAGCTGCTGCTCACGCGTCAGATCGATGAACTTCACGGCATAACCGGATACGCGGATCGTAAAGTTTGCGTACTCTTCCTTTTCCGGATGCTCCATGGCGTCCTTCAGCTTCTCCACGCCGAAGACGTTGACATTCAGATGATGCGCGCCCTGATCGAAATAGCCGTCCATGGCGCGGACCAGATTGTCGACACGCTCTGCCTCATCATGGCCCAGCGCGCCCGGGTTGATCGTCTGCGTGTTGGAGATGCCATCCAGCGCATATTCATACGGCAGCTTGGCAACTGAGTTCAGCGATGCGAGCAGACCGTTCTGCTCTGCGCCGTAGGATGGGTTGGCGCCCGGAGACAGCGGTTCTCCCGCCTTGCGGCCATCCGGCATCGCGCCGGTCGCCTTGCCATAGACGACGTTGGACGTGATGGTCAGGATAGAGGTCGTCGGCTCAGAATCACGGTAAGTATGACGCTTTGCGATCTTGCCCATGAACGTCTTGAGCAGCCATACGGCGATGTCATCCGCACGGTCGTCATCGTTTCCATAACGCGGGAAGTCGCCTTCTACTTCATAGTCTACGACCAATCCGTCCTCATCGCGGATCGTCTTGACCTTGGCGTACTTGATGGCGCTCAGGGAATCCACGACATGAGAGAATCCGGCGATGCCGGTCGCGAACGTCCGGCGCACATCGGTGTCGATCAGCGCCATCTGCGTCGCTTCATAATAATATTTATCGTGCATGTACTGGATCAGGTTCAGGATGTTGACATACAGGTCAGCCAGCCATTCCATCATGATATCGTAACGGTGCATGACTTCGTCATAATCCAGGTATTCGCTGGTGATCGGACGATATTCCGGGCCGACCTGCGTCTTCGTCTTTTCGTCCACGCCGCCGTTGATGGCATACAGCAGGCATTTTGCCAGGTTGGCGCGGGCACCGAAGAACTGCATCTCCTTGCCGGTCTGCGTAGCGGATACGCAGCAGCATACAGAGTAGTCATCGCCCCATACCGGACGCATCACATCGTCGTTCTCATACTGCACCGAGCTGGTGTCGATCGAGATCCTTGCCGCATACTTCTTGAACGCTTCCGGCAGACGGGAAGAATAGAGCACCGTCAGGTTCGGTTCCGGAGAAGGTCCCATGTTTTCCAGCGTATGCAGGAAACGGAAGCAGGTCTTCGTCACCTGATGACGGCCGTCCATGCCCAGTCCGGCCACATCCAGCGTCGCCCATACCGGGTCACCGGAGAACAGCTGGTTGTAAGAAGGGATGCGCGCGAACTTCACCATGCGGAACTTCATCGTCATGTGATCGACGAGCTCCTGCGCTTCGCTTTCCGTGATCACGCCGTTTTCCAGGTCGCGCTCGATGTAGATGTCAAGGAACGTCGAGACACGGCCCACGGACATCGCTGCGCCGTTCTGTGTCTTGATCGCTGCCAGATAAGCGAAGTACAGCCACTGGAACGCCTCGTGCGCATTCTTCGCCGGCTGGCTGATGTCATAGCCGTAGATGGCGGCCATTTCCTTCATGCCCTTGAGCGCCTTGATCTGCTCAGCGAGCTCTTCGCGCTGACGGATGACATCATCGCTCATCACTCCGCATCCGCAGTTTGCCTTATCTTTTTCTTTCTCTTCGATCAGGTAATCGATGCCGTACAGCGCTACGCGGCGGTAATCGCCGACGATGCGGCCGCGGCCGTAAGTATCCGGCAGTCCGGTCACGATCTTGTTGCGGCGCGCCAGACGCATTTCCGGCGTATAGGCATCAAACACCGCCTGATTATGTGTCTTGTGATATTTGGTAAAGATTTCATGCAGCTTTTCGCTGGGCTGATAGCCATAGGTCGTGCAGGCCTCTTCCGCCATCTTGATGCCGCCATATGGCATGAACGCGCGCTTCAGCGGCTTATCGGTCTGCAGGCCGACCACCTTTTCCAGATCCTTCAGCTCTTCCTTGATGTAGCCCGGTCCATAAGCCGTCAGCGAAGAGACGACCTCTGTCTCCATGTCAAGGACGCCGCCCTTGGCACGCTCTTCCTTCTGCAGCTTCTGCAGCTCGCCCCACAGCTTGTCGGTCGCTTCTGTCGGTCCTACCAAGAAGCTCTCATCACCGTCATACGGCTTGTAGTTATTCTGGATAAAATCACGGACATTGACTTCTTCTTTCCAGATCCGTCCGTTAAATCCTTCCCATTCTTTACGTTCGATATTCATGTTCTTACACGCACCTCCGTTAGTATTATAAGAAATCCGGTCTTCAGAATCAACTGATAAACCTCGCTTGAGTTAGTTTCATCTAACTCTTTTGCATCAAAATGTTACTGCGACTTTCATGACGTGGTCCTCACGCTGTTCAAACAGCCGGTAAGCCTCGGCGATCTCATCGATGGAAAAGCGATGGGTGATCAATGGCTTGGCATCGATCTTTCCCTGCGCGATCAGCCGCAGGATCTCATCGCACCAGACGCCGTCCACGCCGCCGGTCTTGAAGGTCAAATTCTTCCCATACATCTGCGGAAGCGGGAGCAGCTGATCCTGCTCATACATCGCGATGACGCTGACGATGGCATTCGGGCGGGCGATCTGCCAGGCCAGTTGGAAAGTATCCGCGCCGCCGGCGATCTCCAGCACCCGGTCCGCGCCTCTGCCTTCGGTGAGCGCGCGCACCTTTGCGGCTGCATCGTCCTGGGATGGATCGAGAAAGACATCGGCAAGTCCCAGCCGCCGCGCAAACGCCAGCCGCTCTGGATCGATGTCGATCAAGATCAGCTTTATCCCCGGCTGCAGCCGAAGGCACATCAGCGTGCAGAGCCCGGCGGGGCCTGCGCCGATCACCGCGACATGCTGGCCGGCTTCGATCTGTGAGATCTGCGCCGCCCAATACCCGGTCGACAGCAGGTCTCCCGTAAGCAGCGCCGCCTCATCGCTCACGCCTTCCGGGATGCGGTTGAGCCCCTGCTCAACGTATGGGACGCGGACATATTCCGCCTGCCCGCCGTCGATGCGGCGCCCCAGCGACCATCCGCCCAGGGGATCGCTGCAGTTGTTGACGAAACCATTCCTGCAGTAAAAACAGCTGCCGCATGATGTCTCGACATTGACGCTTACCCGCTCGCCCGGCGCAAAGCGCTTGACCGCGCTGCCGCACTGCACGATCGTGCCGACCATCTCATGCCCCAGCGTCACGCCGCGCTTCGCCTCTGGCACGGCGCCATGCAGGATATGCAGATCGCTCGAACAGATGGCTGCCATGCTCACCTTGACGATGGCTTCATGCGGATGCTCGATCACAGGAACTTCCTTCTCTACGAGCCGGACCTGCGCTCCGCCATCCCACACGGCTGCCTTCATCTGCCGCATCAGGACCACCTCCTTCGCCTTGCGCCTCTATTATAAAGAAACCGCCCCGAAAATGATAGCCTTATGACTGAAAAAAAACACGCGCTGCGCATGCAGTAACGCTTTTTTCGCCGGATATTTTGTGATAGTATAATGAACGGTGGTATTCCAAGGGAAACTGCACGAAAAAAAAAGCGGAAGAATCAGGACCGTATTGTCAAAAAGCGGTACCTGCGCTATTCTGATCCGCCCATCCATCTTTTCTGATGTTTTTTTCGTGCTGCCCTTTACGGGCTTTTTTTATCGGATATCATCAGACAGGAGGAATGCGGCATGAACGCAATCGACATCTCAGCAATACACGGCGTACAGGTCGGCCAGGCGACAGACGCGCTGCATGGCACCGGCTGCACCGTCATCCTCTGCCCACAGGGCGCCTGCGCCGGCGTGGATGTGCGCGGCGGCGGTCCTGCGACAAGAGAGACCGATCTGCTCGATCCCCGCAACATGGTGCAGAAGATCCACGGCATCATGCTGTCCGGGGGCAGCGCCTTCGGACTGGACGCCGCGGCCGGCGCCATGCGCTGGCTGGAAGAAAACGGATGCGGCTTCGCTATTGCCGATCAGCATGTGCCCATCGTCTGCGGCGCATCCTTGTTCGACCTTTGTGTCGGCGATGGAAGCGTACGGCCAGATGCGGCCATGGGCTATGAAGCCTGCAAGGCCAGCGAACGCGGACTATTCCAGGAAGGGAACTATGGCGCAGGAACAGGTGCCAGCGTCGGAAAGCTGCTGAGGCCGGAATACGCGATGAAATCCGGACAAGGCATGGCCGGCATCCAGTCCGGCAGCCTGCAGGTCGTCGCCATCGTGGCGGTGAACGCCTGCGGAAACGTCTACGACCCGGATACCGGAAGAGCGTTGGCCGGCGTATACGATGGGGGAAACATCGCTGATCCGCTGACGATCTTCGATCAGATGGCAGATGATGTGCGCGATCTGCCGCAGGGCAACACGACCATCGGCTGCGTCATCACCAATGCCCGGCTGAGCAAGGCCCAGTGCAACAAGATCGCATCGATCACGCACAACGCCTATGCCCGCACCATCTTCCCGGTGCACACGATGAGCGACGGCGATACCGTCTTCGTGATGTCCACCGGCGAGTGTGACGCGATGCCCGATGCAGTCGGCGCATTCGCCGTACAGGCCATGAGCCAGGCGATCGTCCGGGCCATCACACATGCCGAAGCCGCATACGGGCTTCCCTCCTGCCAGAGCATACACCGTATCCCACAGGAACGGAAGTAGAAAGGGAGAACATCAATGAAAAACAAAAAAACGACAAACATGGTCATCTTCTCGATGCTGCTTGCGATCGAAGTCGTCATGTCCTTCACCCCGCTTGGCTTTTTGCGGATCGGACTGCTCAGCGTGACGATGCTGCACATTCCGGTCATCATCTGCGCGATGGCGCTTGGCAAGAAATACGGTGCGGCGCTCGGGTTCGTCATGGGCTTCTGCTCATTTTACAACGCGACCTTCTCGCCGACGATCACCAGCTTCTGCTTCACGCCTTTCTTCTCCATGGGCGGCGTGGAAGGAAACTGGACCAGCCTGCTGATCGCCTTCATCCCGCGCATCGCCCTGGGCTATGGGGCCGGCGCGATCTATGAGCGGCTCAAAAGCAAGAATGGCCGTACTGCCGCAGCCCTGAGCGGACTGAGCGGTGCGCTCATCAATACCATCGGCGTGCTGGGCGGCATCTGGATCTTCTTCAAAGAGCCCTATGAGGCCGTGCTGGGCAATACGATCGTTGCGCTGCTGATGACGACGGTCGGCGTCAACTCCATCGCGGAAGCCGTCGTCGGTGTCATCGCCGCCATGGCCGTTCACACAGTGCTGAAGCATCGTAATCTGTCATGATATAGCTGACGCTGTCTTTTTCCCGGGAAAAATGACAGCGTCTTTTTCTTTGCCGTCGTTTTGATGACTTGACACTTTTCAATGAAGTAAGCTGACAAAGTCAATAAAGTGTCGTCATATGGTTACCGAATACACTGTCCGACCTGTTGAGCTGCCATTCCGATAGCCGCCTTTTTATTTTGAATTTCAAAGTGCTTGTGGTATAATGCTCCTGACTGATTGGAGGATGATCATGCATACTCATATACGCGAACTCGCTTACTGCGGCTGCTGCACTGCCCTGCTCGCTGTTTGTTCCTGGATATCCATCCCCTTTCCGATACCTTTCACCTTGCAGACATTTGCGGTATTCCTGCTCGGCCGGCTGTTAGGCGGTCGCAACGCCACACTGTGCGTTTGCTGCTATCTGCTTTGCGGTGCGATCGGCCTGCCGGTCTTTTCGGGGTTCCGCGGCGGCATCAGCGTCATGTTCGACCTGACCGGCGGTTACCTGCTCGGGTTTTTGCTGAGCACGCTGCTGCTTTGGCTCACTGAGCGCTGGTGGAGCAAAAGCCGTCCTCGTTTCCTGCTTTGCGCCTTTGCCGCGCTGCTCATCTGCTACATGTTCGGCACGCTGTGGTTCCTGTTTCTGAGCATGAATTCCCATGATCCCCTGAGCATCGCCGCTATCCTGGGCGTGTGTGTCGTCCCATTCATCATTCCGGATGTGATCAAGATCCTGATGGCAGACATGCTGGGAAGACGATTGCGGCACCTGCTGCATCTGAATGCTGAATAACGAATCAAAGGCTTCACGGCAAAGACCGGAAGCCTGTTTTTTTATGAAGATCGGCGTTTTTTCCACATGAGGAGCAAGCCGATCGCGCTGCCAGACAGAAGCAGCATGATCAATGGCCGTGCAGACACTGCCGCAGTATCGGCATCATCCGCCTTTTGTCCCTCATCGTCTGTCGACACTGACGTGGCAACGCTGACCTGGATGCTGTCGGTGTATTCGCCATAAGACACGCTGATCATCGCCGTGCCCGCGCGCAGTGCCTTGATCTCGCCTGCCGCGCTGACCGATACGATCTGCGGATCAGAAGAGGTCCATCGCACCTGCGCATGCACATACGTCTCGATCACATCGAGCTGCATGTTGTATCCGCTCGCCTGCGCATGCTTTTCGCCATTGCCGACGACCTGCACTTCATGGGCGGTATTCTCCAGCAGCGGGCTCGTGTAAATAGCCTGATGCCGCAGCTTGGCACTGTCATATGGATCCACAGTGGCCGCATATTCGCCGTCGATATAGACATCGAACTTACCAGCCATCGGTTCCCGGTTACCGATGATCGCAAAGCTGTCCCCGCTGAACGTAAACGAATAACCATGATTCATCGCGTCCTCGCCATCCTGCGGCGCGCAGTAATGATCATCGCCGCCATAGAACAGATCGTCATAACCGCTTTCTTCGATCCAGCTGCCAGAATACGTGATCTGCGGATCCATATCATTGAGATACGTCACAGTTCTGACATTCTGTTCCAGCTCAGCCGGCGTGTAGCGCAGATGCAGCTGACGTGTTTCGCCCTGTTCCATCCGCAGATCGCCTTCTTCGATCTGGATGCCCCCTTCGATCTCACCATAGAGCGCTTCTTCTGACAGACGGAAGATCTCCGCACGGACGCGGTTCACTTCGGCCGGCATCGTATTCATGCCGATCGAATCGAGCAGGTCTG
>UQPV01000016.1 GCA_900543035.1 uncultured Solobacterium sp. | reverse complement strand
GATGGTCCAGTTCTGATCCAGGAATACTTCACCTGCTGCAGCGATCTTCTCAACTGCCTCGCAGATCTCATCCAGGCGATCCAGGTTGAATGCCAGGTAAGTTGCCAGATACATATTGGAGAAGCTGGAGGTCATAGCGAAGGACTGGTCATGAGTCTCCGGCGTCAGGTTGATGGCATACGCATTGTCTCTGGACTCAGCCGCCTTGGACAGCGCGCCTTCACAGTTGCAAGTCACGAACAGATGATAAACATTCTCTCCGCAAACTTCATCGGCTACAATGACCGCGCCGACAGATTCCGGAGAGTTTCCGGAACGTCCGAAAGAAACAAGCAGGGTCGGACGGTTCTGAGACAGATAGTTTTCCGGCGTAGCCACGATATCCGTGGTCGCATAGGACTTTACCTTGAATCCGTTGGTCTTGTTCAGATAAGAATACAGTGCGTTTCCGACATATTCGCTGGTGCCTGCGCCAGTCAGAATGATGTCATAATCTTCCTTTGATGTAACGTTGGCGATGAATGCCTTGATGGCTTCCTTTTCATTCTTGATCTGGGCGATCGTCTTTCTCCAGGTAGCCGGCTGCTGATTGATCTCGCTGGCGGTGAAGATTCCGTTCAGTGATTCCCAATCGGCCTTTTCTTTTCCAAAAATCATCTCTAACATCTCCTTCTCATCAGCCTTGCTGATGCCTCATTACACTATCATTATAGCCGATGTTTTCACTTTTTCAAATCTTGTGTAAGCACTTTACTAAATAGTGCAAAAGAATCATTAAATTATGGCATTCGCGGTTGTGCTGAAAGAACTTGTCAGATATAATGATAAGGCAGAAAGCAGGTGTTTTGAATGTTGAACAATCAGAAAAAAAATGTCAAAAATAAAAATGAGCGCTCGGAAGTAGATGTCCTGAGCGGGTTCAGCGTCTACCATGATGACAAGAACCGCACGATCTATTACAACCGGCTAAACCACCGTGGTTATGTGATCAAGCCGCGTGATTTCACGACCTTCCGCACCTTCAGCAAGCGTCTGTTTGCCGCGCTTGCCGTCATCGTCCTCATGTTCTCTTTCGAGAACGCCTTCAACACGATGCCTTACATCCCGATCGGCGTGGGCATCCTCGTCTATGCCATCATGCAGTTCAAGTTTTCTTCCTTCTTGCATCAGTGCACGATGGTCGCTAACTTCGATCCGAAAAAGGCTTACGGACAGATCCAGATCCTGTCTGTCACGCCGATGAGGAGCCTGCTGCTCAGAGCGCTGCTGTACATCTTGCTCGCGGTATTGATCGTCTATCATACGCTGACCAACCTGGAGTACACGACGCTGACCCTGGCGCTCGTCATCGCGTTTGCCGTCTATGCAGCATTCCAGTCAGTGATCCTGATCGCTGCCGCCTTCTATAAGAAAAATCATCCTGATCTTAACCTGGACTTCATCACGGAAGACCGCGGGCCGCGCAAAAAGTCCCGCAGCTGAGCAGAAACGTCCAGCAGTCATACTGAATAGAGGGCCGGTGTGCTTGCCGGCCCTCTATCCTATTCTTTTGTCCCATTCAGCCCCACGGCTGATTTTTTTATTTCCCGCTCAGATGTAATGACAGCTGATCTCCTGCACGATTTTCCTGGGAAATATCTTTACCTGCTGTGATTCCACATCGGCTTCTTCAGCAAGTCAAATGCCTCCACAGCCTGATGCGCCTTGGTGTTGAACAGCTTATTGAACAGCGCCGGGCTGTTCAAGCGCGCCATTAGATGATCCTCGCGGTGAGCGATGGCCTGCGGAAAGATGAACTCCAGCTGTTCGTCATCGGAAACCGTGACCTGTACGCTGCGTACGCTGCGGGAGATATAAGACAGCATCTGTCTGAGCGCGCGTGAGTCAAGGTAGACGATCTCATGCACCCTGGCCTCATGATCTTCGTTCAGATAGCGGCAGTATCCGCTCATGCCTTCCTCATCATAACAAAAGCACAGCTTCTCATGACGCTCTTTTACCTTTGCGAGCAGTTCTTCGAAATAGGAGACATCGCGGACGAACACGGCGTCAAAATGACTGATGAACCGCTGGTAAAGCGCATGCATCTGCCGGGCATCGCCTTCCAGGCTGACCGCATCGCAGCGGATGCCCTGAAATTCCTGCGATGCCAGCAGATAACGCTTTCCGCTGTGCACCGTCCGGAATCCATAGCGTTCAAACAGGCGCGGGTTCATGGCATACAGCAGCGTAAACAGCTGATTATGAGCAGATTCATCCAGCGCCGCTTCCATCAGCTCGCTCATCTTATGCCGGCGGCGATAATCCGGGTGCGTGGCGATCTGATCGATCAGGCAGACTTCCAGACAGCGTCCCATGAACATCATGCCGGCGCGGTGCGTCTGCAGCGTGCTGATCACCCGGCCTTCCTCGGCGATGTACAGACAGCGCTTCGGTTCAAAGCGGCGTTCGAAGACGGATTCGCTCATCCGGCGCCGCATATTGGGATAAGAGAGCTGCAGCAGGCGGAAGATCTCCTCCTTGTGCTGCAAGGCATTGCGGCTGATCATGATCTTCCCTGCCCCTCGTCATCCACCGTTTCCTCGGTGTATTCCACATCGATGACATCGCCGGCGCCCTGCCGCTCCTGCCCTCGTTCATGCGGATCGTGCGGCCGTGATTGTTCAACATGCTGCTCAAACTGTTTTCTGGCTCTGTAGCTGCGATAGATGCTCACGATGAGCAGGATCAGAAACAGCGGGAGCAGAAACGGAAGCACCTGAAGAAACAGCATGCCCACCAAAAAGATCAGAAGCAGCGCGATCACAAATTCCATGATATCCCTCACCTTCCTTTTTCATTATTATACGATAGATCCTGATGAGAAAAAAGAGCTGTGCGCCAGCTCTTTGATCTTCATTCGCTCTTTTCCACTTCCAGCATCACGCCGCCGAAGGCCGGTACATCGGCTTCGATCATGTATGGCTTGCCATTGCGGGAAACACGGGCCGCATGACAGTGCTGCGGCTGCTCAGCAAGCGTGCCGCCGAAGCGCTCCCACTCCGTATTGATGATCTCGCGGTACGTGCCTTTGGAAACGACGCCGAACACCTCGTGCGTATACGTATTCGGGGAGAAGTTGAGGATGACGACATAGTCTTTGTCTTTTCCCTTGCGCAGATACGAGAACATGTTCTTGTCCGCGTTATCCGCGTCGATCCACTCAAAGCTCTCCCAGCTGTAATCATTCTCATACAGTGTCGTCTCGCTCGTATACAGCTCGCCCAGCAATGCGAAATAGCGATGGAAGGCGTCATGCGCCGGATAAGAGAGCAGGAACCAGTCATTCTCCTTCATCTCATCCCATTCGCGCCAATGTGCCAGTTCATTGCCCATGAAATTGAGCTTCTTTCCCGGATGGGTAAACATATACAGATACAGCGTGCGCAGCTGCGCGAATTTCTGTTCATAGGTACCCCACATCTTATTGATGATGGTCGCCTTGCCATGCACGACCTCATCATGGCTGAATTCGATGAGGAAACGCTCAGAATAGAAATACGCCATCGAGAAGGTGATGTTGTTGTGATGCCATTTGCGATACACCGGATCCTTCTTCAGATAGTTGAGCGTATCGTTCATCCAGCCCAGATCCCATTTGTAGTCAAAGCCGAGCCCGCCCTCCAGCGTGCTCTTGGTCACATTCGGGAAATCGGTGGAATCCTCCGCGATGAGCATGATCTTGCCCTGGTATTTCTCATTGAGCATGAAGTTCATGCGCTTGATGAAGTCAAGCGCGCCTTCATTGACGCCTAACTGCTTGTTGCCATGCCAGAAGATGGCGTTGGAGATGGCATCCATGCGCAGGCCGTCAACATGATATACGTCGATCCAAAACGATGCCGCCGACATCAGGAAGGAACGCACCTCTTCTTTCCATAGATCGAAGTTCGCCGTGCCCCACTGACTGTCCGCATCATGTGCCCGCGGATACTCATACAGCGCCGTGCCGTCAAAATAAGAAAGCGAAAAATCATCCTTGACAAAATGCACCGGCACAAAGTCCATAATGACGCCGATGCCGGCCTTATGTGCCTCATTGACCAGATACATCAGGTCATGACATGTACCATAACGGCTGGTGACGGAAAAATAACCGGAGCACTGATAGCCCCATGAGCCGTCAAAGGGATATTCGCACAACGGCATGAGCTCGATATGCGTGAAATGGTTCTGCTTCACATAGTCGATGAGCCTGCCAGCGATCTTGCGGTAGTTGACGAAATCTTCGTCCTCTTCTTTCATCCAGGAGCCGATGTGCACCTCATAAATGTTGATCGGACGGTCAAACCCTTTGGAACGGCCCTTCAGCCATTCCGCATCTTCCCAGCCATCATAGCTGAGATCTTCGACGACGCTGGCCGTATTCGGGCGCAGTTCGCTGTAAAACGCATATGGATCCATCTTGTCCACCACCCGGCCGGTTGCCTGCGTGATGCGGTATTTATACGAGTCATTGACCTTTGCGCCTTTGATGTACAAGCTCCATGTGCCGCGTTCGTCCACCTTCTTCATCTCATGGCCTTCGCATTCCCATTCATCGAATGATCCGATCACCTGGATGGCCTGCGCGTTAGGCGCATAGACGGTGAACCGTACGCCCTCCCGTTCAGGGTGAGCGCCGAAATGCCGGTACGCATCCAGCGAACGGCCTTCATGGAAATCCTTCAGATATGTATTCTTCAAGAGAAACCTCCTCCTCTCCTCGGTTCATTACTTCTATTGTACTCTATTTTAATCGGAAAAACGATATCTTTTTGTATTTTTGCTTCTGGATTGTAACCCGTTACATCATCTGATCTTCGTTTGCTTGTTGTGGACCGGCTAACAAAAAAACGCCGCCTTCGCAAAGACAGCGTTTGATGGGTCAATCCATTTCCAGCGCGCCGGTGTAAAGCTGATAGTAAATGCCTTTCTTGGCGAGCAGGCTTTCGTGGTTGCCGCGCTCGATGATGCGTCCCTGATCGAGGACCATGATGACATCGGAGTTCTTGATGGTGGACAGACGATGCGCGATGACGAATGTCGTCCGTCCCTTCATGAGCTTGTCCATGCCATCCTGTACGATCTTCTCGGTCCGAGAGTCGATGGAGCTGGTGGCTTCATCCAGGATGAGCACCGGTGCGTTTGCCAGTGCCGCGCGGGCGATGGAGATCAGCTGCCGCTGTCCCTGAGACAGCGCCGAACCATCTCCGCTCAGCACGGTGTCATAGCCATGTTCAAGATGACGGATGAACTCATGCGCATTGGCCAGCTTGGCCGCCGCGATGACTTCCTCCTCGCTCGCTTCCGGCTTGCCATAGCGGATGTTATCGCGGATCGTACCGGAGAACAGATGCGTGTCCTGCAGCACGATGCCCAGCGATCCGCGCAGGTCTGCCTTCTTGATCAGCTTGACGTCGATGCCGTCATAAGTGATCGATCCTTTCTGGATATCATAGAAGCGGTTGATCAGATTGGTGATCGTCGTCTTGCCGGCGCCGGTCGCGCCGACGAACGCGATCTTCTGACCCGGATTCGCATACAGCTCGATGTCATGCAGCACGACCTTGTTGGGCACATAGCCGAAGGAGACGTCGCGGAACAGCACTTCTCCGCGCAGCGGCACATATTCGACCTTACCGTTTTCCCGCGGATGACGCCATGCCCATTTGCCGGTGTATTCCGTCGTCTCGACGATCTTGCCTTCTTCTTCGCGGTAACGGGTCAGCGTGACCTTTCCTTCGTCTTTTTCGATCTCCTCATCCATCAGCGCAAAGATACGCTCTGCGCCGGCCATGGCCATCGCCACGGCATTCATCTGCTGGGAGATATTGGAGATCGGCATGTTGAAGGAACGGTTCAGCTGCAGGAAGGAAGCCAGTCCGCCCAGCGTCAGCCCGCTGACGCCGCTGATGGCAAGCACGCCGCCGGCCAGCGTGGACAGCACATAAGAGACATTGCCGATGTTGGCGACGACCGGCATCAGCACGCTGGCAAAGGTGTTGGCCTTGTAGCTGCTTTCAAACAGCTCCTCATTGATCTTGTTGAATCCGTCGATGACTTCCTGCTCGTGCGTGAAGACCTTGATGACCTTCGCCCCTTCCATCATCTCTTCGATATATCCGTTTTCCTTCCCCAGGTTCTTCTGCTGCTTCTGGAAGTTCTGGGCGGAACGTCCGCCGATCTTGCCGGCCACCGTCAGCATCACTGCCACCATCGCAAATGAGAGGATGGCCAGCGGCCATGACATGACGATCATGGACACACCGACGAAGATGACCGTGAATCCGGCAGAAAGCGTCTGCGGGATGCTCTGGGTGATGACCTGACGCAGCGTATCGGCATCATTGGTATACACGCTCATGATGTCGCCATGAGCATGCGTGTCGAAATAAGAGATCGGCAGCCGTTCCATATGCGCGAACAGATCATCGCGGACATTGCGCAGCGTTCCCTGTCCGATATAGACCAGGATGCGGTTATAGGCAAATGTGGAGAGCACGCCGGTCATGAACACACACAGCATGACCAGCAGGATCTGCAGCAGCGGGCCGAAGTCCGGCGTATCCGTCTGTGCCAGCGGCGTGATATAGTCATCGATCAGCACCTGGATGAACAGCGATACCGACACGCTGGCCAGCGAGGCCAGGATGATGAAGATCAGCGTGAACAGACAGGCGACCTTGTAATGACGGATGACATAGCCCAGCAAACGGCCGAGCACCTTGAAATCCATATGTTTCCTACTCATCGTCATCAGCCCCCTTCTTCTGTGTTTCATACACTTCCTGATAGATCGCGTTGCTCTTCAGCAATTCATCATGCGTGCCGATGCCGCAGATCTTGCCGTCGTTCATGACGATGATGCGGTCGGCATCCTCGATGGAAGAGATACGCTGTGAGATGATCAGCTTTGTCGTATTCGGGATATCCTCGCGGAACGCCTTGCGGATCAGAGCGTCCGTACGAGTATCCACCGCGCTGGTGGAATCGTCGAGGATCAAGATCTTCGGCTTCTTCAGCAGCGCGCGGGCAATGCACAGACGCTGCTTCTGTCCGCCGGAGACATTGCTTCCGCCCTGTTCGATATAGGTGTCATAGCCATCCGGGAAGCGCTGGATGAACTCGTCGGCCTGTGCCAGCCGGCATGCCTGCACCAGCTCCTCATCGCTCGCGTCGGCATTTCCCCAGCGCAGGTTTTCCTTGATCGTTCCGGAAAACAGCACGTTCTTCTGCAGCACCATGGCCACATTGTTGCGCAGCGTTTCCAGATCATATTCTTTGACATTGCGTCCGCCGACGAGCACTTCGCCCTTGCTGGTGTCATACAGACGCGGGATGAGCTGCACCAGCGTGGATTTGGCGCTGCCGGTGCCGCCCAGGATGCCGATCGTCTCACCGGAGGCGATCTTCAGATTGATGTCGCGCAGCACGCTGTCATCCTGTCCCTGATCAAACTCATGCACGAAATAATCAAATGAGACATCCCGGAACTCGATGGATCCGTCCTTGATGTCATAGACCGGATCTGCCGGGTTAGCCAGGTCAGAGCGCTCTTCCAGCACCTCGACGATACGGCGGGCGCTGGCTGCGGACATGGCGACCATGACGAACACCATCGACAGCATCATCAACGACATCAGGATCTGCATCGTATACGTGAACATGCTCATCAGCTCACCAGTGGTCAGCGTGCCTTCCACGACGAACTGCGCACCGAACCAGCCGATCGCCATGATGCACGCGTACATGGCCAGCTGCATCATCGGCCCGTTGAGCACGAGGATCTTCTCGGCCTTCACGAACATCTTATACAGCATGCCGGACGCACCGCGGAACTTCTCTGTCTCTGCGTCTTCTTTGACATAGGCCTTGACGACGCGCATGTTCGTGATGTTCTCCTGCACGCTCGCGTTCAGGTCATCATATTTGCGGAACACCTTGCGGAACACCGGATAAGAAAGCAGGGTGATGATCGTGAGCGCCACTGCCAGAAACAGCATCGCATACAGGAAGTTCACGGCCAGCTCGGCATTGATGGCAAAGGTCATCACCATGGCCAGGATGAGCATCATCGGCGCGCGGACCAGCATGCGCAGGATCATCATGTATGCGTTCTGCACATTGGTCGCATCCGTCATCAGACGGGTGACCAGTCCTGCTGTGGAATAGCGGTCCACATTGCGGAAAGAGAACCGCTGGATGTTCTCAAACATCGCGCGGCGCAAGTTCTTGACAAAACCAGCCGAAGCGAATGACGCATATTTGGCAGACAGCGCGCCGCAGATCAGCGACAGGAACGCCACTGCCAGCATGAGCAGTCCCATGATCACGACTGTCTTCATGTCCCCCTTGGTGACGCCGTTGTCGATGATGTAGGCCATCAAAAACGGCAGCGACAGCTCAAGGCCGACCTCGCCGATCATGAACAGCGGCGCTTTGATCGAAGGTGCTTTATACTCTTTGAGCTCTGCAAGCAGTCTTTTCATTTTCTTACCTCCTTATTCATTCTGAGATGTTTTCCAACAGTCGCAGCAGCAGTGCTTTCAGCTGATCCTGCTCATCCTGGGAAAACCCGGCATACAGCTTGGATTCCATCTCGCCGAAGTTATGCCGCAGCTGCGCGATGCATCGATATGCCGGCTCATCCAGAACGATCTGTTTGTAGCGAAGGTCTTTGCTGCTTTCCTCATAATGCAGGAAGCCCTTCTCCTCCAGACGTTTGAGAATGCCGGCAACCGTTGGTTTGCTGATGCGGAAATACTGTTCAAGATCACGGGGATTGATCTCATGATCTGTATTGGCGATCAGATAGCTCAGG
Source organism: uncultured Solobacterium sp. (assembly GCA_900543035.1). Lineage (GTDB taxonomy): Bacteria > Bacillota_I > Bacilli_A > Erysipelotrichales > Erysipelotrichaceae > Merdibacter > Merdibacter merdipullorum. The sequence continues at coordinate 35,079 of UQPV01000016.1, read as the reverse complement.
GTCCGCATCTGTGAAGAAGAGATGTGAAGATCCTGATTGCGCGCATCCAGGTCCTGACGGATCCGGATGTCCACCATCTTGAGCAGGCTGCTGATCCTCGTGTTGTCCTCCATCCTTTCACCTCTTTTTCAATTGGTTAGCACACTAATTAGCACATTAACCATTATAGGAATAATCCCTTTATTGTCAAGCACTTTTTTCTGACAAAAAAAAACGATCGGACTCAATCGGTCCGATCACTGTCAGTTATGGTCTTTTTTCTGGTCAGCCTGCGGATGATCCGACGGCTGACCGAGAGGATCGGATGATACTTATCCGATATCATGCCGGATCCTTCGATGAACAGATCGACCGCCAGCATGATCACGAACAGCGAGATCAGCCCGATGCCCTTGTTGATCATATAGACATAGGCAGTCAGCCCGAACAGCGCGGTCACGATGCACATGATGATCACCGTGTTCTTGTGTCCGAACTTGTTCATCAGCAGATGATGGATATGACTTTTGTCCGCCTCGGAGAACTTATGTCCTTTCAGCGTGCGGCGCAGGATGGCGCTCAGCGTATCGATGATCGGCAGCGCCAGCAGCAGCAGCGGCAGCGCCAGCGTCATGATCGTCGAGCTCTTGAAGCCCAAAAGCGAGATGGCCGAGATGATGAATCCCAGGAACAGCGCACCGCAGTCTCCCATAAAGATGCTTGCCGGATGGGCATTGTAAATGAGAAAGCCCAGCGTAGCGCCGACCAGGATCAGCGCGATCATCTCCACATCGCCGCGTCCCTCGATGACGGCCAGCATAGCGATGACCGTCAGGATGATGACGCTGATGCCGCCGCACAGGCCGTCCAATCCGTCGATCAGATTAACGGCGTTGGTGATGCCCGTGATCCAGAAGAACGTCACGATGAAGGAGACGACGCCCATGTTGATCGTGATGCCCAGCGGAAGCCGGATGACATCGAGCGTCACGCCCGAAGCGATCAGCACGATCGCGGCCACCACCTGAAAGCTGAACTTGTACAGCGGCTTCAGATTGACCAGATCGTCGACCAGTCCGCCGATGAACATGATCGTGGATCCGATCAGGATGCCGTTCATCGCCATGTCAGTCTTGACATACAGCGCCATCGTGATGATGAACGCCAGATAGATGGCTACGCCGCCGATGCGCACGATCTTGCCATGATGCACGGTACGCTCATTCATCTGCGCGAAAGCATCCAGCCGGTAACCGATCTGTTTCACGACCGGCGTGATCAGCGCCGAGATGATAAGGGGCAGCACCAGATACCAGATGTCCCTCATACGCGGCCCATTATTTCACGAGATGCAGGTTTTCCAGCAGGATCCCCGTTCCTTCTGCCACGCAGCGCAGCGCATTGTCGGCGACGAATACCGGAATGTGCAGCTCATCGCGCAGCAGCTCATCCAGCCCGTGCAGCAGCGCGCCGCCGCCGGTCAGCACCATGCCGCGGGTCACGATATCAGCGGCCAGCTCCGGCGGTGTGTTCTCCAGCACGGTGCGGCACGCATGCACGATCTCAGCCAGGCGCTCGCTCAGGCATCCCTGGATCTCCGCGCTGTTGAGCTCGATGGAGATCGGCAGTCCGCTGACCAGGTCGCGGCCGCTCACCTCCATCACTTCCGTCGTGCTGCCTTTCCATGCCGTTCCGATCTTCTTCTTGACTTCTTCTGCCGTGCGATCACCGATCAGCAGCTTCTTCTCTTCCTTACAGAACTTGATGATCTCGCGGTCCATCGCATCTCCGGCCACCTTCAGCGAGCTGCTGGTGATGATCTCGCCCAGGGAGATGACCGCAACATCGGTGGTTCCTCCGCCGATGTCCAGCACCATGCATCCGCTCGGCCGTCCGATATCCAGACCGGCGCCGACCGCGGCCACCTTCGGCTCTTCCTCGATGTATACCTTCTTCGCGCCGCTGCGGTATGCCGCGTCGCGGATCGCATTGCGCTCTACGCTGGTGATGTTGCTCGGGCAGCAGATCAAGATGATCGGCCGCTTGAACATGCCTTTGAGCTCCAGCTTCTTGAAGAAATAGTTCAGCATGATCTCGGTCACTTCAAAGTCCGCGATGACGCCGTCCTTCAGCGGGCGGATCGCCAGCATCCTGCCGGGCGTCCTTCCCAGCATTTCTTTTGCCTCGCTTCCCGCCGCCAGGCATTTCTTCGTTTCCGCATCTATCGCAACGACGCTGGGCTCATCGATGACGACGCCCTCGCCTTTCACGTACATCAGTAAGTTCGCAGTTCCTAAGTCGATTCCTACTTCCTTTGAAAACATGGCCATACCTCCCGTTTCATGATTGTTCTCATTATAGCATAATATTTCCTTTCCCTGCATCAGGGTTCGCGGGAAAGTGAGTTTATTCTATCACTTTTCAAATAAAAAACAAATACCTTCGACAAAAGCCCCGTCTATCTTTTCTTCCTCTTTTTTCTTCGCTTTTCTGCTCCCAAAAAATGGAAGCGTTTTCCTCTCCAGACACGCTCTGTATGCATATGATGCAAGGGAAATGCAGTGATCCGCACATTTTTCCCGCAGGATGAACAAAATTATAGTAGAATAAAGAAAAACAGACCAAAAATGCCTACATGTCGAAACAGCGTGCATCGCGGCGCTGTTTTTTATCGACCATTTGTTCGGGGAGATGAGAAAATGAACAAGAAGATCATCACGGCATGCGCCGCAGCGCTGCTCATGGCCGCGTGCGCCGGCGCGTGGCTCGCCTATCACCACGCCAACCCGAAGACGGACCGTTTGGAATTCGAATACGGCGATCCGTTGAACATCGAAGCCGAGACGCTGATCCGATCCCCGGATCCCGCCATCACCGACACCGTGGAAATAGACCTCTCTGCCATCGAGCGGGAAGAAGACGGCACCGCGGCCGCAGGGAACTGGGACGCATCATTCACCTACACAGATGTGTTCGGCACACATACCTGTCCGCTGACCATCTGCATCAGCGATACGGCAGCCCCTTCCTTTCTGAAGCTGCCTGAGCGCATCACCCTTGCGCCAGGCAATGCCGATCATGACTTCAGCGCGGACATCGAGATCTGGGATCTGAGCGAATGCAGCCTGGAGATCGACAGCAGCATGGTCGACTTCGACCAGCCAGGGGAGTACATCCTCTTCGCCACGGCTGTTGACCGATATGACAACCAGCGTTCCCGCTCCATCTGCCTCACCATCAGCGAGGCGCAGGATACGCCGATATTCATCACCAGCAGCGAGACCGTGTCTGACATCGATCCCGTGCTGCAGCGCATGGTCGAAGCGTATCTGAGCGCCCATGCCGGCGATCAGGAGCATTGGTCGATCATGGTCATGGATGCCGAGAGCGCTGCGGCCATCGTCAGCGTGAACAGCGCCGTGCAGCAGTCAGCGAGCCTGATGAAGCTGTTCGTCATGGGTGCCGTCTATGACCGCTATGACAGCCTGAGCGCCCTCTGGGGCAGCGCCGCCATCGACGATCTGCTTGAGCGCATGATCACCGTCAGCGACAGTGATGCCTGGATCGAGCTGGTCACGATGCTGGGCGGCGGCGATTACGGCATCGGCTGCAGCGAGCTGAGCGCATGGTGCCGATCGCACGGATACCCGGACACGGCCATGTATCCGGATTACTATCAAAACTTCACTTCCGTATCGGATACCTGTCATTTCCTGCAGGATGTCTGTCAGGGCGCGCTTCCGCATGCCGACGACATGCTCGCTCTGCTCAAGCAGCAGCAGTTCACCTGGAAGATCCCGGCCGGGGTGCCGGATGATGTGGTGACCGCCAACAAGACCGGCGAGCTTTCTGACACGGAAAATGACGCCGCGATCATCTTCGCGCCGAAGGGCACATATATCCTGAGCGTGATGTCCACATCCCTGCAGGACAGAAACAATGCCCAGCAGATGATCCGTGAGCTTTCCGCCATGATCTACGACTATCTCAACGCATAAGAAAGGCCGATGATGCTCACCGAACGAGCGTCTCGGCCTGTTTACTGTTCATCCAGCTGGGTAAGCGTCTTGTCGATCACGCTTTCCGGATCCACGATCACACCGTTATGTTCGCTGACCAGATGCAGATGCGCGCCCAGATCCGGGCTGTATACACAGGTGCCGGCCTTGCCGATCACATCTCCCTGGCTGACTTCATCACCTTTCTGCACGCTGACCTCGCTGAGGCTCTGCAGGGTGAATACCATTGAGCCGCAGGTCAGCTCGACGCTCTTGCCGAACAGCTCATCCTCCCGGACATCGCTGATCGTGCCGGAGAGCATCGCGACGATCGGAAACTCTTCTCCGTTAAAGGTATAGTCTATGCCCTGGGAAGAGCGGTATACATCTTCAAACTTCGTGAACTGATCGATCTCCCCGGCTGCTCCGTCAAAATAATCGACCGCGGTCTGCGCTTCCACCGTAAAGGGCAGGATGACCTTTTCTTCCGCCGGCGTATCCGGCAGCTGCAGCGTCACATCGACATCTTCCGATACGGTCGGCTCGCCTTGCTCGCTCTGCCGGTTCATGACCCAGGTCAGCGTGCCCACGGCAGCCAGCAGGACCAGGGACAGGACGATCACCGTTCGCTTTTTCCATTTCACAGCGTTGTTCTCATAGCTGCGCATTTCATCACCTCTATCCCCATTATGCCCTTGCCTTCAGCTTTTATACACATCGGCAAAGCTGATTCCCGTATAATAATGGGTCAATATCTCGTGATGGTCATAGCCCTCCAGCGCCATCCCCTGCGCGCCTTCCTGCGACATGCCTACGCCGTGCCCAGAACCTTCCACGGTGAAGGTGACCTGATCGCCCTGCACGCTGATCGAAAAGCAGCTGGACTTCAGCTGCAGCGCCTCCCGGATATCGCGGCCTGAGAATGTCTGTCCATCGATGCGCACGCTTTTCACATAGCCGCTGTCATAGCGCACAGGCGCTTCGATCTCGCTGATGGCGCTCATGCCCAGGGATGCGGCCAGCTCCGCCTTCGTGCATGTCATCGTGCTGACATGATCGCTGTCTACTTCGGCATCCCAGGGAGATTCCACGCTGCGCAGATAAGGCAGCGCATTGCTGTAGTATTCCTCTGAATCGGCGGTATGTCCGCCGCTGCTCGCAAAAAAGAACGCGGTGATCGCTTCTCCCTCATAGGTCATGATCTCTCCGCGGGTCGCTTCCACGGCTTCCTTCACCCGGCTGCGGCTTTCTTCATAGCTGTCTTTCCAGACCGCCTGCAGCTGGGTGTCATCCATATAGACCTGCGAGGCGGTCGAATCATCGACCTGATAGCCGCGGGAGGCGACAAAGGTGCGGGCGGCCACGGCCTGTGCCTTCAGCGCCTCCAGCTCATAAGAAGGAGGCATCTCACAGCCGACGACGCCCAGCAGATACGTCTCCAGATCCATCTCCTCCACGCTGCCGTCCGTGCGTTTCACCGTGACGCTCCGGCTGGTCTGCGACGTGCCCTGGATCGAGGCGACGATCTCCTCATAAATATTATGTATGCCGCCGTCCTGGCCCAGCCACATCAGGAAACAGATCAGCACGACTGCCGCGGCAGCCGCTGCTTTCAATCCGACTTTCACTCGCTCACCCACACCATGCCTATGCCGGCGCTTCCGCATTTATTCCTTCTCCCCGCGGATCTTCTTGCGGTACTCACGCGGCGCCATGCCATAGAAGCGGCGGAACAGGCGGTTGAAATAGAACGGATCTTCCACGCCCACCCGCGCGGCGATCTCATGGATGGAGAGCTCCGACTTGTCCAGCAGCGGCAGCGCCTCCTTCATCTTGGTCTCATTGATGTAGTAAATGATGTTCTTTCCGGTCTCCTGCTTGAACAGACGGCTGGCATAGCTGGCTGAGACATCGAAGTGATCCGCCACCTCCTGCAGCGTCAGCTTGCGGTGGATGTTGCGGTGGATGTATTCGATCCACTCGGTCACATCGCGGCGATACTGGCTGTTGGCCTTCTCGCTGAGCCATGTCTCCATCTCATCCCAGATCTCATCCAGGATCTGTTCCAACGCGCCCATCGTCTCACACAGCGCGATGAGCTTGCTGGCATCTTCATATGGGAAGCTCTTGCGGATGCCGAAGGAGAGCTCGCGTCCTTCCACATTATGCAGCACGAAGCTGCAGTATGCCTTGACATCCTGCGGATCGATCTGATGCTCCTCCATATAGCTGAGCATCTGTTTCTGGATGGTGCGCACGGCCGCAAAATCATGCGCGCTGACCGCATCGAGCAAATCGGCGTGGAAGGAGACGGCCTCTTTGTTCAGCGGCCGGAAGGAAAAGCGGCTTTCCCGCAGATCGAGCACCCGGTCCTGCTGATAGAAGCGCGTGCGGCTGCATTCGATCATCCGGTCAAACTGCGCCATCATGCCGGCGGCATCATCGACCGGCTCACTGACGATCACGGACATCGGTTCGCTGATCACCCGATCAGCCTCATTCAGCAGGCTGCGCACGATGAACTGCACCTGCGTGCAGTCGCTCGTCTGAAAGAGCATGACGGCGCTGTGCTGATTCAGAAACAGCGTAAGGGAATAGACCGAATCGGGACGGTTCTCGTTGAGCACCGCTTCCATCTGCATGCGCAGCTCAGCGCGGTCGATCCGTTTCCGGCAGCCGATCAGGTGGATCTGATCAACACGCAGGTACGCCATGACGATCCCGTCATGGACAAATTCGTAAAATGGGTGATCCAGCACCTGTGCGAAATCCTGCACGCTGCTGGAATGATCTTCCTTATGCAAGAGGAAGCACTGCTGGAGCTCGCGCATGGCGCCGCGCTCCTGATCGCGGCTCATCCGGTGCATCTGCCGCGATTTCGCCTTGGCTTCCTCCACTGCCGCGCGAAGCCCCTCCGGGCTCAGCGCCTTGCCCAGCAGCAGGTCGCTGATGCCGGCGCGGATATAAGAGCGGACCCGGAAATACTGGAAGGTGTCCATCACCAGCAGGATCTGGACATCCCGGTCATTGCGCCGGATCTGGTGGATGAGCGGGATGCGGTCCAGCCGGCGTCCGGTCACGCCCAGGATGATGATCTGCGGGCGGATCTCACTGTACAGGCGATAGGCATCTTTGTTGTTTTGGGCAAAAGCGACGATGTCGCAGTTCAGTTCTTTCCACGGCAGCATATTTTTGACAGCCAGCTGCCGGTGCATGCTCTCATCGATGACGATGACCTTGAACAGTTCAGGTGAGGCCATTGAAGATCGTCAGCTCCAGGATGAGCGTTCCGCACAGGTAAGCCAGCGCCATCGCCAGCAATAGAAACAGCACCTGCGCCTTCATCGGCTGTCTCACGTTCACGAAGCGGTCGAACTGAACCCCGCTCAGTGCATAAAGCGCTGCCAGAAAACAGATCAGATATACTGACAGCTTCAAGATCCCATATACCATCGTCATCCCTCATTTCAGTCTTATTCTACCGTAGAGCGCCGCACGAATTCAATCGCTTCCAGAAAAAAGACCATGACGCCAGGTCATGATCAGTCGATATTGCCGTTTGTCTCTCTCTGCCCGCCGTTGTTGACATAGATCGCGCTGGCAGAGAACACCATGAGGAAGAGCATGCCGGTCTGGATCCAGTTGAGCGTATGATCCAGCACCCCGTGCACCAGCACGGCGATCACGAAGCAGACGATCAGCGCGAACAGCGGCACATCGTAGCGGCGCGTGTACAGGCGGACGATCTCCTTGATGTTGGGCCAGAAATAGATGAAGAACAGCGTGCAGCCGACGATGCCGTAGCTGAGCAGCGGGTCGAGGTACACGCTGTGCGCGTGCGATGCCTTTCGTCCGTCATACTGCTTGTAGAAGATCTGATAGCACTGCGGGCCGCCGCCAAACAGCAGATGATCGCGGATCGCCTGCAGCGCCGTGCGCCAGATCCGCCCGCGCACGATGAAGGAATCCAGGAAGCCGCTGCGCGGGAGCAGGCTGGGATCCAGCAAGACCGCGCCGGCGCCGCAGCCGACCAGCGCCGCGCTGAACGCAAATGATTTCCGATGCCGCGTGAGCAGGAACATGACCGGTATGGCGACGACGAACGTCGGCCAGGCAGCCCGGCAGCCCGTCAGATACAGGGCAAACAGATTCATGATGATGATCGCCCAGTAAAACACGACACGGTGCAGGGTGTGGGAATATAACAGCTTGTACACGCAGCACAGCACCAGGAACTCGATCATCGCGGCATAGAAATTGGCATTGAAGAATGTTGAGTTGACGCGCCAGCGCGGCGCGTCCTCCACCTCCAGCTCCAGGAAGCTGTAGCCGAAATGGTCGATGATGCGGAAATATTCCATGATGGCCCAGATGAAACAGAAGATGGAGATGATGCAGCAGGCGTCGATCAGCAGCACGAACAGCCGCTTGGAGATGACGCTGCGGTAAAACATATAGTAAACGAGGATGAGCAGCAGGCCCAGCGTCTGCACTACCCCCAGCAGGTTGCCATAACACAGCGACACCACGACAGACAGCCCGGCGAAGACGAAGGCGAACAGCGAGCGGGGCGTGGTGCGGATGATCCGGATGAGCCGTCCGGTGAACGCCAGATAGATCAGCACGATGATGATCGCAGCGATCGAACAGAAATAAGGAAGGAAGATTGAGCAGGTGACAAACATAATCAGATATTCATCCAGCGTGTAGCCATCGAGCTTACGATGATAAAACGCTTTTGCACGTTCAAGCAGGTTCATGGGTCCCCTCCTTCAGCAGCGCTGGGTCAGCCAGCTGTCACAGCCCAGCGCTTCCGCCTTCTGCCGCAGGCGCTCCAGCACGGCGATATCCCGGCTCAGCGCAAACACCGCCGATCCGCTGCCTGACATGAGCGCGGCGTCGGCGCCTTCTTCCGCGAGCATCGTGCGGATCTCGCGGATCTGCGGCTCCATCTGAAAAGCGCTGTATTCCAGCGTATTGCCCAGCGAGCGGCACAGCGTCTCATAGTCATCCGCCAGCAGACAGCGTTCGACCAGATCGATATCCGGATGTTCTGCCTGCTGCAGATTGAGCAGCTGATATGCCTTGCCGGTCGGTATGCCGCAGGGCGGCTTGACCAGCAAGAGCTGAAAATCGCAGTGATCCTGCAGAAAAGTCAGCTTCTCTCCGATGCCTCCCACCCGCGCGCAGCGGTTCATGACGCAATATGGCACATCGGCTCCGACGCATTTGGCCGCTTCCGCGACCTGTTCAAGCGGCTCGCTGATCGCGCACAGCGCATGCACGGCGCGGATCATCGCGCCGGCATCGGCGCTGCCCCCGGCCAATCCGGCCTGCATCGGGATCCGTTTTTCCACACGGATATGAAAATGCTCCTTCAGCCCATAGCGCTCGCGCATGAACGCAAGCGCCCTCATGATGAGGTTGGACTCATCGCAGGGCATGTCCGGACAGTCGCTTTCCAGGATATCCCGGCTGCTGCAAACGACATCCAGCGTATCATGCAGCCGCAGCGGCATCATGATCATCCGCAGCTCATGATAGCCATCCGGCCGTCTGCGGACGACATCAAGCGACAGATTGATCTTCGCATTCGCTTCTATTTTCATGTTCATACACCTCAAATAAATTCAGGAAGGCTGACAGCTCCAGCTGCTCGCTGCGCACGCCGGGATCGATGCCCGCCTTCTGCAGCAGCGCTGCCGCGGCATCCTTTCCGCCGCAGATGGACGCAAAATTATTGAGGATGGTCTTGCGGCGCTGCGCAAAGCATGCCCTCACCATGGCGGAAAACGCAGCCTCATCGAGCTGCGGACGCGCCCGGAAACGAAACTGCAGCACCGTGCTGTCGACGTTCGGCCGGGGCATGAAGACATTGCGGGGCACCTTGACGACCTGCTTCACGCTGCAGCGATACTGCGTGACGACGCTGAGCGCATTGTAGTCCTTGCTGCCGCATTCGGCATGGAAGCGGTCCGCCACCTCACGCTGCATCATGACGGTGATGGCTGCGATGTCCGCTTCGGATTCAAAGATCTTAAACAGGATCGGCGTCGTGATGTAGTATGGCAGATTGGCTGCGATCACCACATCATAGCCCTGCGCGCGCAGCTCCTCCACCCTCGCGCTGAGATCCGTCTGCAGGAAATCCTCCATCACCAGCTCAACATTATCGTATTCGCCAAGCGTATCCGCGAGCACTGCAGGCAGTCTTTCATCGATCTCAAAGGCGATCACCTTAGCGGCATATTCGCACAGAAACTGCGTCAGCGCGCCGATGCCTGGCCCGATCTCGATCACGGCGCAGTGATCGCTGACGACCGCGCTGCGGGCGATCTTTTCCACGATGCCCGCATCGATCAGGAAGTTCTGCCCATAGCTCTTCTTTGCCGTCATCCCATGACGCTGCAGGATCGCCTTTGTCTGCGAGGGTGTCGCGATCACATGTCTCATGAAAATCCTCCTTCGCTGAGCACCTTCTTCACCTCATCCGCCTGCACGCCCAGCATGTTGAGCCGGCGCAGCAGCGTCTTGGCATTCGGTCTCCCCAGATGATAGTATGTCCCAAGAAAGGCACGGCGCTGCGCGCTGTCAGCTTTTCCCTGCAGGCCCAGATCCAGCATCTGATCCATGCCGATATGCGCATGCGGCTGCTCCGCATGGATATAGCAGTGCTTCAGCGCTTCCTCCAGGTCAGCGCGCGAGGCATGTTCCACGCCGACCTTCTTCGGCGTCTTCGCCTTATCTTTCTCGATAAACGCATTCTTGCAGCCAGGCACGGCCTCATTCACCCGGCGGCGGATATACTCGCCGGGATGATCGGGATCCGTGAAGATGATCACGCCCCGGCGCTGCTGGGCCAGGCGGATGAGCGCAAGCGTCTGCGCATCGAGCGACGTGCCGTGGGTCTCGATCGTCTCACAATCAAAATACTGCTGCAGCACATTCGTGTCGTTTTTTCCTTCGACCACGATCACTTCTCTGATCTTCACGTAAATCGCACCTCACTTCCATGGTATTATCGCACAGAATGACATTTTTTTCATTATTTATTTCAGTTCTGTAAGTCACACGCAAAACGTGACGCCCTCTGGCGCCACGCTCATCATTCGCTGATCGCTTCCAGCATCCGTGCCGCGATCGGCTGCACATAGAGGCTGGAGCCCTCTTCTTTCGTATTTTCCATCATCACGCTCAGCGCCACCTGCTCATTGACCGCGCAGGTCCAGCCGATGACTTCCTCGCCGTTATCGACTTCCGCAGAACCGGTCTTTCCGGCCGCGTTGGTCGGATTGTCCCCATAGCTGCTCATCGTCTGCCGCAGATCGTCCAGCAAGGTCTGCGCCGTCTGGGCGCTGTACGCATTTTCCTGATATATCCGGCGTTCGCCATCCGCATAGATGAGATACGGCTGCAGGATCGTCCCTTCATTGACATATGCGGTATACAGCGCCGTCATGTGCACCGGGTTGATGAGCAGATCGCCCTGCCCATAGCCCGTCGCCGCCAGCGTCTGCGCATCGCTGAGCCGATCGCCGTATGTGGAATGGGTCAGCGTCAGCTCAAAAGGCAGCGCGCTGTTGAACCCGATGGCATCCAGGCCTTCCGCCAGCGCCTGCGCGCCGATCTGATCGGCCAGCTGCGCAAAGAAGATATTATCGGAATAGCGCAGCGCGTTGGCCAGGTTGCTCGGTTCATCATACAGATGCGTGGTCGTCACATAATGATCGCCCCAGCTGCTGTCCTTCTGCCAGCGCTCCGTCTTTTCAAACGCCGTGTCGGCCGTGATCGTCCCATTGTCCAGCGCGATGGCCGCTGTGATCGCCTTGAAGGTGGAGCCCGGACAGTAAGCGGACTGATAGCGGCTGAGCATCGGGTTGCGCGCATCGCTGCTCAGCGTCTCCCATTCCTCACTGTCCATGCCGTTGGCAAAGTCATTGGGATCATAGGAAGGCGTGCTGACCAGGGCGAGCACCTCGCCCGTCTGCGCATCCATCGCGACGGCCGCGCCTTCATCATCGCCCATGCCCTCATACAGCGTCTGCTGCACATCCAGATCGATCGTCGTGACGATGTCCTTGCCATCCTGCGCCGCGCTCTCCGCGACCACTTCCTTTTCCTGTCCGGAAGCGCTGAGCACCACGATGCGCACGCCGTCTCTGGCGCGCAGCTCATCTTCATACACCGCTTCCAGGCCGCTCTTGCCGATCAGGCTCTCCTGCGTATAGCCTTCATCCGCGTGTTCCTCCAGATCCTGCGCAGAGGCTGTCTGCACATATCCGACCAGGTGCGCGCAGGTCTGCGCATACGGATAGACGCGGCCGCTCACGCTCTGCACGCTGATGCCCGCCACCGTATCCAGCTGATCGCTCAGCGCGTGGTAATCTGCGGCAGTGATCGTCTTCACCGGCACGAACATGCCCTCCTGCACCCAGCTGGCCGACATCGCGCTTTCCACCGTCTCTTTCGAAATGTCCAGCGCCGAGGCGAGCGCCGCGTTGGAGCGCTCATCCGTCGAACCGGCAGCCAGGCCGACCTGATACACCGCGCCGTCCTGTGCCAGCGGCGTGCCATTGCGGTCGAGGATCGATCCGCGCGTCCCCTGCGTCGTCTGCACGCTGACACTGTCTTCGTCGCTGAGCTGCGGGAAGATGAACGTGCTGTCCCAATCGATCTTATAGCCGCCCTCCTCGCTCACCACCACGGCCGTGTTGTCAAATTCCACCGTGCCTGCAGAGGTCTCCATTTTCTGATGATAGCTGACATTCGCGCCGGTATCGGTCGTCTCCGCCTGGATGTCGCTGAATTCGATGGCTGAAGCACCGATGCCGCCATAGATGTTCTGATTACGCGTGATGAACGCCTCCTGGCTCCAGGATGCGCGGACGTTCTCGCTGAGATGCGCATACATCTCCTCATAGTTCTGTTCCTGCAGCAGCGCGGCAAATGCCTGCAGCTCCTTCTGCGGCGTCGCCCGCGTCGTCATGAACACCGCGATGCCGGCGATGATTGCGATCACGGCAGCCGCCGCGATGACCGCGATGCCAGCCGTCTTTTTGTTTCTCATTTCCGTTTCCCCTTTCAGCTGTTCGATTTTCTATATTTTACCATGTTTCCCCTGCCCGCTCAATGACGCAAAAAAGATGCCATCCAGGCACCTTTTCACAGCTTGTGGCTGAATGTCAGCGCATCGACGAAATGCAGGTCCAATCCCGCGATGACTTCATCCACGATATCATATTGTTCCTTCTTCAGATATTCCTGGGGATCATGGGCATCCAGCCCATAGACGACCTTATTGCCTTTGCGGGCCGCCACTTCCCAGAAGCGCCGGTATGGGTAGACCAGGCGGGTCTGTCTGCCGATGGTGCGCATGCCGCGCTTGATGCCGCCCATGTTCACCTCAAGGGGCACATCCGCTGCCAGCGCCGCATCGCAGATCATCTGCGCAGCCTGTTCACAGGCGTCGCTCCACTGCGCGCGGCTGTACATGAACAGGTCCGGATGGGCGACGATATCCGCCATCCCCGCCTCCAGCGCCTCCTTGATCTGCCCGGCATACAGCAGCACATGACCGTCATCGTTCTCCACATAATAATCGCCGATCGCCCTTCCCTCGCGCAGCGCAGCGGAATGCTGGCCGATGATGCAGTAGTCAAACATCTCCCGGTATGCACGCAGCTCGTGCTGGAACGCCTGATAGTTTTCGATCTCCAGACCGATATAGATATCGATCTGATCGCGGTAACGCGCCTGCAGGTCCTTGACGGAACGGATGTACTCCGGCATCTCGCTCACATCCATGCGCTCTTCGGGGTGATACTGTCCCGGATAGGGCGCATGGTCGCTGAAGCCCATCTTCTGATAGCCGGCGGCGATCGCCGCCTTCACATATTCTTCATCCGTGCCGACGGCATGTCCGCAGCGGCTGGTGTGATTGTGGTAATTGAACAATTGTTTCATGTGTAATCATCCTCTTCATAAGTAAAGCCCAGACCGTGCACCTCATCGGTGTCGGTCACGATAATGAACGCGTTCGGGTCGATCCGCAGCACCTCATGCTCGAGCAATGGATACTGCTTGCGCGAGACGACGACCATGATGACCTGACGCTGCTCCTTCGTATAACCGCCCTTGGCCTCCAGCAGCGTGGTGCCGCGGTAAAGCTGTTCGTGGATATATGCCATCAGCTCCTCAGGATGCGCAGAGATGATCATGCAGTTCTTTGAACGGACCGCGCCCAGCGTCAGCGTCCGGTCGATGGCGACGCTGCTGACGAAGACGGAGATGATCCCCATGAGCGCGGCCTGCAGGCCGTAAGTCGCCACACCGAGCCCGACGGTCAGCGCGTCAGTGATCAGCACCAGCGTGGACAGCGGCAGATGAGTGAAGCGGTGCACGATCAGCGGAGGGATATCCATGCCGCCAGTACTGGCGCCGCAGCGGAACACGAGCCCGACTCCGCATCCCATGAACACACCGCCATAGATGGCAGCCAGATACTGGTCCATGATGAAGGTCTCCGGCGTGAACCATTCCGCAAGCCCCCAGGAGAGCAGAGAGATAAACAGCGGATAACAAATCGTGGAAAGCAGCGTCTTCAGCGCAAACTGCCTGCCCAGGATCACCGCACCGATGCCAAACAGCACGATGGTCGCCGCATTGATGAACAGTGTTGGTTCTATAGCGACCAGCGGCTGCAGCGCCACAGCGACACCGGCCAGTCCGCCCGTCAGCACATCATTGGGCAAGATGAACGCATTGACGCCCAGCGCCACCAAGAAGTTGCCGGCGATGATCTGCGCACTGTCCCTGATCAGTTCCTTTTTCATGCGTCCACCTCCCGCTTTCTTCAGGTCCATTATACCTATTTTGACAAAAGAAAGGAAGAGAAAGGCGCATGCCCATTCTCTCCCGCTTTACCACAGACCGGAAAACAGCGATTCCAGCCATGACTTCGGCTCCACCTGCGCCACGCAATAGCTCCAGTCCGCCAGCGTGCCGCTGACGCTTGCCCCTCTGCCATCTCCCTGCGTCAGCACGAGCCGGTCCTGCTCCATCTTCGCCTGCACATCGTCCGACTCAAACAAGGAGAGATTGTGCACGAGCACCGTGTAACGGCTGTCCTTCTGAATGCCCCGCATCAGCTGTTCATACGTTTCCTGCAGCTGTTCCTGCAATGGATACGTCTCCTTGGTATCCCGGTCAAAATGGATCGTGTACGCGACGCCCTCTGCCGTGCCTGCCGCAACGCCGCCGCTGAGCACGCACAGCCACAGCGCCACCAGTACGAATGCTTTTTTCATTTGTTCACCTCATATCTGAAGTATGGACGCGCTTTCCTTTTGCATACCTCATCGGCCGTCTGCTTTTTCTAACACGCCCTTATATTGCGCTCATATATAATTGGGATAAGTGTAAATAAAGAAGCAAAAAAAAGCCGACTTAAAAATAAGTGATAAAAATTTTAAAAAAATTTATAAGTTGACCTTAAAGTGAAGAAATATCAATTCCAGATTGTTTTAAAAAGTTTAATGCTTTTTCAACTGTTAGTGATTGAGTATCGTTTAATTTTGGATTCATGAAGGATTCATAATCGGTTGGTTGAAACTATTCACCTGTAAGAATCATGTGATAGATACTAACCAGCATCATGCGCGCAATTGCAATGATTGCTTTCTAATGGCTACGTCGTTTCTTGATTTTGGAATGTTTTCTTCCAAAATAAGAAGCTTTATCTTTGATGGCTAATAAAGCACATTGGAGAAGCAGTGGTTTGAGGTACTGTCCAGCTTTTGAGATACAGACTGAGACATATCAATTCCTATTTCAGAAATGATCAGAATTGCAGATAAAGCATTGATTCCTTTTATATTGTGTAATATGTTAGAAAGAGTTGCGCAGAGGATAAGTATGCTTGATCAATTCAACTTCACATGAATCAATCATCTGATCCAAATATTCCATATGATTCAATGATTTCTCCATCTTGAATCGTTGATCAGTTTCGATGTGATATCCATGAAGTGAATCTAGGATCTTATCTTTGTTCTTACAATTTCTATGAATGAGTTTTAGGATCTTGTCATCGTCAATAACGTTGGATCTCATGACTTCTTTCATGATGTTAGAAGCAGTCTTACCAAAAGGATCTGAGATAACAGAAGCTACACCGATATTGGAAACAGTCATACAGTTCTGATAACGATTCCGTTCTGCAGAGCGCATACAAACAAGTTTATACCGATAGCGAGCAATCTCACGTAACTCTCTGATCTCTTTAGGTGGAATAAAAGAAAACTTGATTAGATCATACTTGAAGAGATTGCAGATCCATTTGGAATCTTTCTTATCTGTTTTCTTACCTTTGATGGCTTTGACATATTTGAGATGAGTTAAACGAACATTGATCTCATCTTCAAGAATATTAAAGATCGGGATCCAGTATTTACCGGTAGACTCCATACAGACATCAGAACAGTGATGAGATTTCAGCCAATCTTTCAACCGATACAGGTCGGAGTTTAAAGTGGAAAAGGATCGTTGGAAGTATTCTGTAATGTTGGTCTTACTATCGGTTATACCGATAGTAGCGACAACCAGGTTTTTGTGAACATCCATGCCACAACAGTTGAAGCTAACGATTTTCATTGCCATATAAAAAACTCCTTTCATGCAAAAGGAGAGGTGGCATTGACTGTCATCAAAGCGAATCGACAACAGTTGATTAAACAATCATAAGTGTCCAGGCTCAAAGTCCTACTTATTTGTGCTTGAGATGATGACGGCAACTGATAAAAATACAGGATATTCAATCGAGCAGAATTCCTGCTCATCTCCACGTGCTCTGTAGTGTACCACCTCTCTTAAATTGTAACACAAAAGAAAGCATGTGAGATTTATTGATGAAATATTTGTGTCCGCGCGACTTTAGGCGCGGGGAAATGGAGGAAAAGATGAAAGCTTTCAGTCAATTAAGGACTTCCATCAAGCTGAGAGGGATCTGTCATGGAAATCAGTTTGGTAAACGCAATGAGCAGAGAAAGATGAAGTGGAAAAAAAACGGGAACTTCAAAGCGAGGTTCCCGTTTTCTTTACCACCAGCTATTCCAACCGGCGTCTTCTGCATCTGAATCGGAAGAGTCATCCCCGCTTCCTCCGGAAGGGGAGAGGATGCATTCTCCGTTGATGTATATGCCGCCCTGGGCGTCACAGGCTGCCCGCGCCTGTTCTTCCTCCTCTTGTTTCTGTATCGCTTCCTCGTATCCCGGACAGGATGGGTCGACGGTCGGGTCGGCGGCGCATCGCGTCTCCAGGTCTTCCTGCTGCTGCATCGCTTCCTCATATCCCGGGCAGGATGGATCGGAAGTCGGATCAGCTTCGCATTTTGCCTCGAAGTCTTCATCATCGCTTGAGGAAGAGGAGCCGCTGCTCGGTCTTGTGCGGCTGTCCAGTCCGGTCGTCCGGCTTTCCTCTGTGTTGTAGTATTCAGAGAGGATATATCCGCCATCGCGGCTCGCCTTTTCCACTACGGTGTCCGGACGCGCGATGTCGGTCGGGTTATCGCTGATCTGATCGAGCATCGCTCTGGCTGCGTGTGAGGCGATGGCCTGATTCAGCACATCTTGCGTGATGTAATAGCCGTTCTCGATGCCGGTATCGGTGTAGCCGGTCCATACGGCCACGGAGTATTCGCTCGTGTACGCGATGGCCCACTCATCTTTCATGGCCGTTTCCGGAATGCCGTATTGCAGGCCGGAATCGCCCCAGTCTGTCGTACCGGATTTGCCATAGACCGGATAAGAGCCGTCTCCATCGAGGATGTAGTTGAAGGTGTAATAGCCGCCGCTGACAACTTTCTCTAACAGGTTGGAGATCATGTATGCCGCACCTTCGCTGATCACCTGATTGGTCTGCGGATCGCTGCGGTATACTTCGTTGGTATCGCGGATGACCACCCGGCGCACGGTGTGGGCTTCGATATGCGTGCCGCCGTTGGCCATCATCGAGTAAGCGCTGGCCATTTCGACCGTCGAAGCGCGCATGTTTCCGCCGCCGATGCTGTACTGGATATCAAAGGCATCTGCCACGCTGTCGGTAAACCCGAGGTCCTTCAGGTACTGCACCCAATAGCTGCTGCCTTGGGAATCGATCAGCTCTTGCAGCGCCGCGGCGGCAGGGGTGTTGCGGGAAAGACCCAGCGCATCCGCCAGGGTGATCTCGCCCATATACAGGCCGTCAGAGTTCTGCAGGTCGCGGCCGATGTGGAAATAGTCGTCGGCGCGGTCATCGACCGTATGGGTAGTGGACCAGCCCAGAAGATCGAAGGTCGGCGCGTAATCGAGGATCGGCTTCATCGTCGAGCCAGGCTGCTGCAGCTCGGTCGCCGCGTTGCGGCTGGTCGAGTCTCCGACATACTGGCGTCCCGGACCGATGGCGACGATCTCGCCGCTGTCGTTGTCCACCAGCGTCAGGCCGATGTTGAAATACTGATTCGGGAAGGAATATACCTCGCCGTTGCTGATGTTGTATGCCAGCTGCTGGGCTTTGCTGTCCATGCTCGTATAGATGTCCATCGGCACGGTGTATGGATCTTGTCCGGTCAGCTCGCGGACCTCGTTCACCACTTGCTCGACATAGCTCTGGTATGGATCGCCGCTGTAGGATTCACCGCGCTCCAGCTGATAAGCGAGGTTGGTGCTCATCGCCAGATCGCGTTCCTCTTCGCTGATGTAGCCATGCTGGTACATCATGCGCAGCGTCTCGTTGCGGCGGTTGGTGGCCGCTTCATAGTGATTGGTGGAATCGCCGTCCAGGTTGTATGGGTTATACGTCTGCGGCGCGTTGATGACGCCGGCCAGGAAGGCGCATTCGGACAGGTTCAGCTCATTGACGTCCTTACCGAAGTAATACTGCGCGGCATTCTGCACGCCGCGGGTGCCGCCGTCGCTGCCGAACCAGATCAGATTCAGATAGTTGACGATGATCGCCTTCTTGTCGATGCTCTGCTCCGTGAGCAGGCTCAGGTAGATCTCTTGGATCTTATGGCGGATCGATTCGAAGCGGGAGATCGTCTCTCCATTGTTGATCTCCTCTTCCTCCATCGGCCGGATCCAGGTGTTGTCCACCAGCTGCATCGTCAGCGTGCTTCCGCCCTGAGACAGCGTGCCGCTGGACAGGTTGTTGAGCGCCGAACTGATGAAGCGCGGCAGGTCAAAGCCGTTATGCTGGAAGAAGCGGGAATCCTCGATCGACAGGAACGCGTCGATCAGATCCTGCGGAAGATCTTCATATTCGATATTGTCGCGGTGCTCGCTTCCCAGCTCCGCGATCACATTGCCATCCCTGTCATAGACGTGGGTGCTCGTCCCGGCGACCAATTGCTGCGGGTTGAAGTCCGGCGCGTCGCTGATGACATTGACCAGCAGGGAGAACACACAGACACAGCCGGTCAGCACGACCGTCAGGACAAGGACCGCCGCCTTGTTCCATCCGTCCAGATGACGCCTGGTCTTCTTTTCTTTTTTATTGGGGGAAGCTTCCATTTCATTTCCGTTGTTCTTCTTCATGTGATTCCTCCTTGAAATACAGTGCGTCCACATTGTCAAGGTAATGCAGCCGCGGTGCCAGTCCCTCCCTGATCAGGGAGCCGATGCGCTTTACTTCCTCATAGGGGATCGATTTGCGCCGGCCCTCTTCATAGCGGGCGATCAGCAGGGGGGCATCCACAAGATAAGTCTCGCCGAACGCACGGAACCGGATGATAAAAAAACCGATTCCGCCGTGGACCTTCACCAGCTTCAGATGCTTGATCTGATGCGGATGGATGTTCTTGAACGGAAAACTCGTCTTGCTGGCTGTTTCCTTTGCCTCAAAGTCAATAGGACAGCCCCGGTAGATTCCATTATAATCGGTCGTGCTCGGGACCTTGTAATAGGCTTCTGTGATCCGCGCTGCGCTGCGCGCCGGATAATCCACCTTGACCACCTGGATCGGCGTCGGCTTCTTATGGATCAGCGCCCTGCCGCTTTCCAGATAATACGCGTTGGAATCATTGAGATCCTGCTCCAGGCTCGTGCCGCGATTGGCTGCCGAAGCGCCCTGTCTGATGCTCGCTGAATGCGTGCCGAAGGGCCGGTTAGGATATCCTATCACATACATCACCGTTTCAATTATACTCTAAAGCAGTGGATTATTCAATCTTAATCGCCGGTGCCCAAACAGGGGAGAAGACCGCTTGGAAAAGCGCTGATCAGCGTTTTTTCAGGCGGGAATTCACAGAAGATTCAGCCGCTTTTCCATATTATATGTCCGCTGAAGGGGATGCTGCTGCACAGCGGATGAAAGTAAAGGAATTTCCCCTTGATTTTTCTCAGTGAAAATGCGAAACTATTAGGGAAGAGGTGAAACATATGACAGCTCAGTATCAGTTGAACGCCAAGGCCATCCTCGACAAGCAGTTCAATGTGGATCTGAAAGGCTATGCGCCCAGAGAAGTCGATGAGTTTCTCGACAAGGTGATCGCCGATTATCAGACCTATGATGAGACGATCCGCGAACTGGGGGAGAGCCTGCGGAACTATGAGAACCAGGTGGAGCAGCTGAAGGCGAAGATCGCCGAGCTCGAAGCGAAGGCCGGGGCAGAAGGGGAAACGATGCCGCCGCAGTCGCAGGTCGATATCCTGAAGCGTCTTTCACGTCTTGAATACGAGGTATTCAAAAAGTAACACTGTGTGTCAGACAGTCGCTGGTGCCGATAGGCATTAGAGGAAAGTCCATGCTCGCACAGCCTGCGACGGCTGTAGTGTTTGTGCCGGATGAAGACATAAATCCGGGCAGGTTCACGCCTGACGGCTGCGCTCCTTCCTAAAGCTCTGCCATGGAATGAGCGCTTTAAAAGTGCCACAGAGACGAGCGCGCCGGGAAACCGGTGCGATGGAACGGGTAAACCCCGCAAGCGAGAAACCCAAATTTGGTAGGGGAGCCTGCCGGAGCGAAATGAAGCGAAGGCGGGACACGAAAGTGTAGATAAATGACTGTCGCCCGCAAGGGAACAGAACATGGCTTACGATATGCAGTGTGTCAGAAGGGGAGGCACTCCTCTTCTTTTTCTATTCTGGCGGATTACCTGTGGAAATGATTTCACTTTTCGCAGGTCATCTGCTATAATTAGATTGGTTTATTGTAGGTTTTGACCTGTGTTGATCGGTATGGAAAATATGTGAGGTAGAGATGATATGGCGAAATTCAATGAAGCTTTGAAAGCAAAGAGAGAAGAACTGGGACTCAGCGTCGCTGATATCAGTGAGCGTACCCGTCTGACGGAACGCTATATACACGCGCTGGAGGAACGTGACATCCAGGCTTTTGCCGATGACCTTTCCTACTTGCGCTATTTTGTCCGTTCGTATTGCGATGTGGTCGGCCTTCCCTATGATGAGGTGAAGGAAGACGTGCAGCAGTCCGTCGCGCAGTATATGGAGGAAAAGGATCAGGAACTCACCCAGACCCATACCGACATCGAGCGCCACATCGTGGATGCGGAGTCGCTGTCCGAAGTGGACAAGACGAAGAAGAACAAAAAGGCGAAGAAGACGCGTAAGCGGCGCTATAACCGCATGGACGCCTCTTTCCTTTCATTCGTGGCCATCGTGCTCGTGGTGCTGATCGTCGTCGTGTTTGCGCTGGTCGTCTTCCTGCGCGGTTCAGATGATGCTGCCGACGAACCCAGCGTGCCGGATACGCCGCCGGTGCAGGATCAGCAGGATGTCGGCAACAGCGATGAAGAAGATCAGAGCGCGCAGCAGCCGCAGGAAGAGGAAAAGGCCGAGATGGAGATCGAGAAGACCGGCGACACTTCCTATACGGTGCGCAATGTCTATGCGGGCGATACGCTGCGCTTCACGCTGCAGCCGGGCGGAAGCAGCACGGTGGATCTGCGCGTGGACGGCGCCAGCGTGAATCCGGCGCAGCAGGTATACAGCTTCACCGATCCGTTCGAATACGAGCTCAACGTGGAGAAGAGCTGCGAGGTCAGCGTCATCTACGGGTTCATGTACAATAACACGATCCAGATCAACGGCAAGGCGCTGGAGATCGATTCCGCCCTCGCCGCCAGTCAGGGACCGGCTACCTTCACCATTACGATTGAGATGGTGGAAGAATGAATCTGCCCAATAAATTATCTGTGATGCGGATCCTGCTGGTTCCGCTGATCGTGATCCTGTATCTGCTTCCGCAGCATACAGATATCCTGCATGAACAGCTCGCGCTTGCCTCCTTCACCTTTGATCTGCGCGATCTGCTCGTGCTGGCGCTGTTCGCCATCGCTTCCTTTACGGATTTTCTGGATGGCCACATCGCCCGCAAGCATTCGCTGATCACCTCGTTTGGAAAGTTTGTCGATCCGATCGCGGACAAGCTCCTCGTCGATTCGCTGCTCATCCTGTTCGCGGCGGATCAGCGGATCAGCGTCGCCGCGGTGATCCTGATGATCGCCCGCGACATCATCGTGGACGGACTGCGCATGAACGCCGCAAGCGCCGGAAAGGTCGTTGCGGCCGGATATGCCGGTAAGGTGAAGACCGTGCTGCAGATGTTCATGATCATCATTGAGCTGCTGGGGATCCCCGGCGCGGATATCCTGCTGTGGGCTGCGGTGGCGGCATCGCTGTATTCCGGCGTGCGCTACTTCATCCAGCTGAAGGATATCGTCATGGAGACGATGTAATGAAAGAACTTGTTCAGATGCTGAAGGAAAACGGCATGACGATCGGCAGCTGTGAAAGCCTGACTGCCGGTCTTTTTACAAGCAGGATGGCGGAAGTGCCAGGGGCGAGCGCCGTGCTGAAGGGCGGGATCGTCACTTACCATACGCAGATCAAGGAGACGGTGGCTCAGGTGAGCCATGAAGTCATCCGCGATCACGGCGTGATCAGCGCGGAATGCGCCAGGGAAATGGCCGAGCACGTCCGGCGGCTTCTCGATGTGGATCTGTGCGTGTCCTTTACCGGAAATGCCGGGCCGGACTGCATGGAAGGAAAGCCGGCAGGCACCGTATACTGCGCATTGGCCGCAGAAGGCGGATGTGAGACGTGGCATTTCCATTTTGCGCACGCCTCGCGCAACGCGGTGCGCAGCCGTGTGGTGGACGAGATGGTCCTGCGGATCAAAAGCTACCTGAATGAAGGGCAGGGGAATGAGTAATGGAAGATAAGACAGTCAAGAACGATAAGAAAGACGCTCTGCTTGCGGATGCGATCAAGCAGATCGAGAAACAATACGGCAAGGGCTCCATCATGAAGCTGGGCGAACGCGCGGCAGTCGATGTGGATGCCATCAGCTCCGGCTCCATCAAGATCGATGAGGCGCTGGGCATCGGCGGATACCCGAAAGGGCGGATCATCGAGATCTACGGACCGGAGTCCAGCGGTAAGACGACGCTGGCGCTGCATGCGATCGCCGAAGTGCAGAAAAAAGGCGGACGCGCGGCCTATATCGACGCGGAAAACGCCATCGATCCCAATTATGCGAAAAATCTGGGCGTGAACATCGATGAGCTGATCCTCTCTCAGCCCGACAGCGGCGAGCAGGGGCTGCAGATCGCGGAGATGCTCATCAAGAGCGGCGCCATCGACATCATCGTCGTCGACTCGGTCGCGGCGCTGGTGCCGCAGGCGGAGCTGGACGGCGAGATGGGAGACGCGCAGGTCGGCCTGCAGGCCCGCATGATGTCCAAGGCGATGCGAAAGCTCAGCGGCGTGATGAACCGCAGCGAATGCACGGCCATCTTCATCAACCAGCTGCGCGAGAAGGTCGGGATCATGTTCGGCAACCCGGAGACGACGCCCGGTGGAAGAGCGCTCAAGTTCTACGCCAGCGTCCGTCTGGATATCCGCCGCAGCGAGGCCATCAAGAACGGCACCGAGATCATCGGCAACAAGGTCAACGTCAAGGTCGTGAAGAACAAGGTGGCGCCGCCCTTCAAGACGGCATCGATCGAGATCATGTACGGCGAGGGCATCTCTTATGTCGCAGAGCTGCTCGATCTGTGCGTGGATCACGAGATCATCCGGAAAAGCGGCGCGTGGTTCTCTTATCAGGGAGAGAAGATCGGCCAGGGGAAAGAAGCGGCCAAAAATCACATCAAGTCTGATCCGGCGCTCATGGAGGAGCTGGCCGGACTGTTGAAGGAGAAGATGAATCCGGTTCATCAGGAAACGGAAAACAAGGCATGAGGACAGAAAACGGCGTGCATGAAATGGGCGGACAGCAGAAGGCTCATCCCGGCACGGCCGTTTTTTCTTTCTTGCAAAACCATCAAATCCGTATATAATGATTATAAAAACCAAAAGAAAAGAGGGGTCTTTCATGGCGAGACTGAATCAGGCAGAGAACGATATCCTGCCGCTTTCCGCGCTTTCACATCCGATCTGCTTCGTCGTCGATATGGTCAACGGCTTCGTCAAGGAGGGGGCGCTGCACGATGCGGCGATATTGGATCTCTGCGCGCCGATCAGCGCGCTGATCGAGAAGCTGCAGTGCCGCACGGTGTTTGTCGCCGACTCACACCCGCCGATGACCAGAGAGTTCACCGCCTATCCGCAGCACTGCGTCATCGGCAGCGGGGAGGATGAAGTCATCGAAGAGCTGCGGCCATACATCCATCAGCTGATCCGCAAGAACAGCACGAACACGTTCTTCGCGCCGGATTTTCAGCGTCTGCTGGAGGAGGAGCTTCACGGCTATCGCGAGATCATCATCATCGGCTGCTGCACCGATATCTGCATCATGCAGTTTGCGCTGACGCTGAACGCCTGGCTCAATGAGCACAATCATACAGACAAGCGGGTGATCGTCCCGCTGGACTGCGTCGATACTTATCACATCGAGGGCGTGCATGACGCATCGGCGTGCAATGCCTTTGCCATAGCGAACATGAAAGGAAATGGAATTCTCGTGCCGTCTTCCATTCAGGAGTGAGAAAATGAAAAGTTATGATTACAAATTTGATTTTCGTGACAAGCGCAATCTGAGCCTGGTCATGGACTTCTATGAACTGACGATGAGCCAGTGCTACTTCAACCGCGACAAGGAGGAGGAAGTCGTCTTCGACATGTTTTACCGCCGCAATCCCGATGGCGGAGGCTACAGCATCTGCGCCGGCCTGGAGGAAGTGATCGGCTATATCCAGAACCTTCATTTTGAAGAGGAGGACATCGATTATCTGCGCTCGCTGAACAAATTCTCGGAGGAATTCCTCGATTATCTGCGTCATTTTTACTTTACTGGCGATCTGTATGCGGTCCCTGAAGGCACCCCGGTGTTCCCTTATGAGCCGCTGATCCGGGTAAAGGCGAAGATCATCGACGCGCAGCTGCTGGAGACGGCGATGCTGCTGTGCATGAATCATCAGACGCTGATCGCGACCAAGGCAAGGCGCATCGTTCAGGCAGCTGACGGCCGGACGATCATGGAATTCGGCGCCCGCCGCGCGCATAATTTCGATGCGGCCGATTTCGGCGCCCGTGCCGCTTACATCGGCGGAGTGGCTGGAACGGCCACGACCTATGCCGGAAAAGAATACGGCATCCCGGCGCTGGGCACGATGGCCCATTCCTTCATCCAGAGCTTTGATACGGAATATGAGGCCTTCCTTCATTATGCCAAGACATATCCGGACAGCTGCACGGTGCTCCTGGATACTTATAACACGCTGAAGAGCGGGCTGCCCAACGCCATCCGGGTCGCCAAGGAATACCTTGAGCCAAACGGCTACCGCCTGCAGGGCGTGCGCATCGACAGCGGCGATATCGCCTACCTGTCCAAGAAGATCAGAAAGCAGCTCGATGAGGCCGGCATGCAGGACTGCAGCATCGTCGTCTCCAATTCGCTGGATGAATACCTGATCGAATCGCTCTTGTCTCAGGGCGCGCAGATCGACAGCATGGGCGTCGGGGAGAACCTGGTCACGTCCAAGAGCTCTCCGGTCTTCGGCGGCGTCTATAAGCTGAGCGCGGTCTGCCGCGGCGAAGAGATCATCCCCAAGATCAAGGTGAGCGAGAACATCGAAAAAGTGACCAATCCGGGCATGAAGAATCTCTACCGCATCTATGATAAGGAAAGCAAGAAGGCGCTGGGCGACATCATGACGCTGCATGATGAAGTGATCGATCCGGCAGAGGATCTCACCATCTACCATCAGATGAACTCCTGGAAGAACAAGACGATCCCTGGGGGAAGCTATGAGCTGCGCGATCTGCTCGTGCCGATCTTCGTCAACGGCAGCCTGGTCTATGACTGTCCGAGCCTGCAGCAGATCCGCGAATACAGCGAAGCTGAGCTGGATACGCTGTGGGATGAGATCAAGCGCTTTACTTACCCGCAGACCTATTATGTGGACCTGAGCAAGAAGCTGCTGGATCTCAAGCTGAAGATGCTGGAAGACGTCAACCGTCAATAAAAAGCAGGGCATATGGATACGCGCCTCTGTCTGCTTGACAGGAGATGCATCCATATGCCCCTATTTTTTCTCTGCTGCTTTTTCCAGCTGCTTCTGCCTGCGCATCACATCGAGGATGTCCGGCGCCAGCGTGACCTTGCGGGTGACGATATCGCCGTTGAAGAACAGCATGAGCAGCTGAAAGCTCTCATTGGCCGTCAGCGGTTCGCTGAGCAGGTGATGATGCCCCTCATGGAGGATGAACAGCCGTTTCTGCGCGTGCGGGAGCTGTGCATACGCCCATGTGCTGCTCTTCAGCGGGATGACCTCGTCCTCATCGCCATGCAGGATGAGCACCGGACAGAAGACAGAGGCGATGCTGTCGCGGCACGTCTTGACGATCTCGGTGAATGCTGGGTAAAAGGTCGGCGGGACCTGGATATCATCATTGTCCGGATCGGATGAAGCGAAGATCATCCGGGTGCCCTTCTTCAGGTAGCCGGCGGCCTTGCCCAGGTCCAGATAGGTGAACGCCGGAGCGATGAGCGCCAGCTTTTCGATCGGGTAGCGGGACGCGAGCCAGGAGGCGATGACGCCGCCCATCGAGAAGCCCACGAGATAGACCGGCAGCTTTCGGGTGCACTGCGTGCGGACCACAGATTCTGCCCGCATCAGCCATTGCTTAGGATCGCAGTCCTCCTCATCGAAGAGATCATACAGGTCAAACTGGATCACATCGACACGCTCATCTTTCGCCCATGCGGCCAGGTTATCCATCTCATGGCTGCGCCGCCGGCCGTATCCATGGATCGTGATGATGACCGCCTTTGGCTTTGGCTGCAGCAGGCGCAGCAGTCCTTTTTTCTTCATGTCCATCCGCTCCTCTCTTTCCTCATTATAGCATGAAAGTGCGGCAGTCTTGCCTGGACAGAAGAAAAATCGGCCGATTTTGCGCCGGACGAGAAAAGGAAGATGTTTTTTTACCTGCTTTCAGCTATAATAAATACGGAAAGGAACTTGATATGAAAGCGACACTGATCATAGCGAATATCCACGGCCTGTATGCGGTGGATCAGAAAACAGGAAAACCAGTGTGCCTGAAGCAGGCCTTCGTGGCCATGCATCATGACCGCATCATCGATTATGGATGCGGGGATCACCATCGCTGGAGCGATAAAGATACCCGGATCATCGATGCGTCCAATGAGATCGTGGTGCCGGCGTTCATCGATGCCAATGTCAGGTTCTGTTTTCACCTGCCTTATGGCGATAATGTGCGTATCCATCTGGAGACGATGGAGACCTTTTACCGCAACGGCATCACGACGGTAGGCTGTACGCGCCTGCCGCTCATTGCCTCTACGCCGTTTTATCGTCTGGTGCTGCGGCGCGATGACCATTTCCGTGCGGTGGACTATACCTGTCTGAGCCGGCAGAAGCTCCCTGCGGATTTCATCCTGACCACATCGTTCGATCATGCCCTCCGGCAGTTTTATGATCTGATGCCGCTGGCATCGCTGCTCTATCTCAATCAGAGCGCATCTGCACAAGAGCTGCTGGATGCGATGACGCTGCGCCCGGCAAAGCTGCTTGGGCTGGATGCGTGCGGAAGCATCCGCATCGGGGCAAAAGGCGACCTGCTCGTCTTTCAGGCGCAGGATCTTCATGAGCTCTTCCATTCCTTCGGGAAGAAACGCCTGCACCGCATCATCCATGAAGGCGTGCATATCTGGCCGCATGTCATCATCTGAACGAAGCGCGAAATCAGGAAGCTTTCCTGTTTTTTTCTGCAGGAAACGACAGTTTTCCCAGAGGCAGTCATATAGTATGAAAGGGAGGAGGGAGACAATGCAGCTTTATGAGACAGTCAACGGAGAGGTCAAGGTCCGTCTTCTGCGTGATCATCAGCCCAATCAGGCCATGCTCAATGAGTTTCAGACGGCGCAGTTTGACTGTAAGATGACAAAGATGGAGCTGTGCGGCAGCCGCCTGCACGGCTATGAGGTGGATGATCCCGCCTGTTTCCTGAAGGTCTTTCTGTCACTGCGCAATGTGACATCAGATGAGATCTTCATCTATAAAGAGGATTTCCAGCTCAGTTATGATAAAAAGAAATTTTCATTCGAGGCAGAAGATGAGTTCGGCGTAACGGGACAGTTTCCCAATGTGATCGAGCTGGAGGGTGATGAGACAAAGGAAGGATGCCTGGTCTTTCTGATCCCCAAGAGCGCTGCGCAGATCCTGTTCACTTATCATGAGTATGCCGACGAAGAAGATCCGGGAAAGACATACCGTCTTCGCTATGTGCTGAAATGACATGAAGTGACAGAAAACGATTGACAAACCAAGACAGGTTGTGTATCATGTGTTCATACATTGACGATGAAGAGAAGAGTAAGCCGGAAAGTTTCTCGCCAGAGAGTCCCTGCATGGTGAAAGGGGACAGGAACGGAACGGCTGAAAATGGTCTTGGAGTTGCGCGGTCGAGAGATTGCTTTAGGCCGCGACGCGTTCGCCCGTTACAGCGATAGAGTATAATCCGCCTGGCGGACGTACTTGATGAGGCGGCAGCAGTGATGCTGCGGCGAAGATAGGTGGTCACACGAAGCATATGCTTTCGTCCTATACGGGCGGAAGCTTTTTTGTTTAAGGAGGTAGATCGTCAATGATCAGACTGGAACATGTCTCAAAGACATTTGCGACGAAGAACGGCGATGTCCATGCAGTTCGGGATGTCACCTTGCAGATCGCTGAGGGGGAGATCTTCGGCATCATCGGATTCAGCGGCGCCGGAAAATCCACGCTGGTGCGCTGCATCAATCTGCTGGAGCGTCCGCAGAGCGGAAAAGTGATCGTGGACGGCAAGGATCTGCTTGCGCTGGATGCGGCACAGCTGCGCGAGACGCGCAAGAAGATCGGCATGATCTTTCAGCATTTCAACCTGATGCGCTCGCGCACGGTGGCGCAGAATGTGGCGTTTCCGCTTCATAAGAGCGGGCTGAGCAAGGCGCAGATCAAAGAGAAGGTCAGCTCGCTGCTGGCGCTTGTCGGACTGAGCGACAAGGCGGATGTCTATCCCTCTCAGCTCTCAGGCGGACAGAAGCAGCGGGTGGCCATTGCCCGCGCATTGGCCAACGATCCTAAAGTGCTGCTCTGCGATGAAGCGACCAGCGCCCTGGATCCGCAGACGACCCGCAGCATCCTGCAGCTGATCCGTGACATCAACCGCAAGCTGAACCTGACCGTGGTGCTCATCACGCACGAGATGGCCGTGGTCAAGGAGATCTGCGGCCGCGCTGCGGTCATGGAAGATGGGCACATCGTGGAGGAAGGCGACATCGTGGAGATCTTCACCCGCCCCGCGGCGGAAGTCACCCGCAGCTTCATCGCCGGTTCATCTGCAAGCCAGCGCATCGATGAGCTGATCGAGGAAGGGCACGCCCTGACGAAGCTGGGAGAGGATGAGGTGATGATCTCGCTGAAATATGACGCAGACAGCGCATCACGGCCGCTGATCTCACAGATCTCCCGTGAGTTCGGTGTCGACTGCAACATCATCCATGGCAATATCGATATCGTCAAGGAAGCGCCGCTGGGTACGCTGATCGTCACGCTGAAAGGCGATGCGGCCGCACGTGAGGCCGCGATGGCGAAGCTGAGCAGATCCGGCGTGAACATGGAGGTGATCAGACGATGAGCGACATCCTGAATCAATACATGCCCAATCTTATCTACATGTTTCCAGAGTTTCTGGAATCGATCGGACAGACCCTGCTGATGGTGCTGATCTGCGGGTTCATCTCGCTGGTGTTCGGCATCGTGTTCGGCCTGATCCTGGTGGTGACCAGGGAAGGCGACATCCTGGAAAACAAGATCGTTTATACGGTGCTGGGGAAGATCATCGATCTCTTCCGCGCCATCCCCTTCATCATCCTCGTCATGATCCTGAGCGATGTCACCAAGTTCGTATCCGGGACCTCGATCGGCCTGCGCGGCTCGTTCTTTCCGCTGATCGTCGGGACGATCCCCTTCTTCGCCCGGCAGATCGAACAGGCGATCGCCGAAGTGGACCGCGGCCTGATCGAAGCGAGCGAGGCGATGGGGCTCACCTCGCTGCAGATCATGTTCCGTGTCTATCTGCGCGAGAGCATACCGAGCATCATCCGCGCCACGACGATCACCCTGATCTCATTGATCGGCCTGACGGCCATCGTCGGTGCCATCGGCGGGGGAGGCGTCGGCGCATTCTGTTACAACTACGGCTATTCCAAGATGCAGTATGACATCATGTGGGCCTGCGTGATCGCCCTTGTGCTGATCACGGTCATCATTCAGAGCATCGGCAATTTCCTGGCCCGCAGGACGACCCACTGAGGTTTCAACATCTCATGATGAAACGATAAATAAGAAAAGAAAGAGAGGAAAATGACATGAAGAAACTGTTGAGCGGCGCACTGGCGCTGGTCCTTTGCGCAGCCTTGAGCGGCTGTGGATCCACTTCCGGTGATGAGAAGTCACTGGTGATCGGCGCGAGCATCACGCCGCATGCGGAGATCATCAAGAACATCCAGCCGGATCTCGAAGAGATGGGCTACACGGTGGAGATCGTGGAGTTCAGCGATTACAACAAGCCTAATGAAGCATTGAACGACGGACAGCTGGACGCCAATTACTTCCAGCACAATCAGTATCTGGCAGAGTGGAACGAGAAGAGCGGCACGGACCTGGTCTCTGCCGGCGACATTCACTTTGAGCCGATGGGCATCTATTCCCAGAACCATGATTCCCTCGATGAGCTGGAGGAGGGCGCGAAGCTGACCATCTCCATCCCCAATGACCCGACCAACGGCGGACGTGCATTGCAGCTGCTTGCGGCCAACGGACTGATCAAGCTGGAGGGCGACAAGGGCATCAGCGCGACGCCGAAAGATATCGTCGATGGCCCTTATGAAGTGGAGATCGTCGAGATGGCCGCAGAGAGCATTCCGGTCAATCTGGGCGATGTGGACTTCGGCGTGGCCAACGGCAACAACGCGTTGAATGCCCAGGTGCTGGATCGGCTGATCGTGGCCGAGGATGCCGGCGGAGTGGCGCAGCAGTTTGCCAACTGCGTCGCGGTGAGAAACGGCGATCAGGACACGCAGAAGATCAAGGATCTGATGAGCGTCCTCAGATCGCAGAAGACCATCGACTTCATCAACGAAAACTATGACGGCATCGTCGTCCCGTTTTTCGAGGCAGAATGATCCCACAGGGAAGAAGACCATTCAGGCAGGTTTTCTTCCCTTTTTTGCATATTCATGTCGAGAACAGGCAAAAATGATTGTCATTTTCAGGAAAATGTGCTTTGATTAGAGAATAGAAAGGTGAGATGTATGGACCGATTTTTCTCGTTCCTGAAACGGAACATCATGTTTGTCATCATCCTGGTTCTGATCCTCTCGATCACCGCGGGCATGATCGTGTATCAAAGCGTCAGCGCGCATCCCGTGCCTGAACGCGTCAGCGGCGTCGATCAGCCGGGCGATGATGAGGATCCGCAGGATACGGCGCCTTCAGGCGGAGAGGATGAAGAGGGGGAACCGGTGCAGATCAGCAGCTTTTCCGGCAGCGTGGTGAACGATGATACGGTCCTGCTGACATGGGAAGTGGAAAACAGCGGGGAACAGGATGTCGTCTCCAGCGCCCTGTATTACATCTCGCAGGACGGCAAGGAGACCTGGCTGGCCGATGTGACCAACCATACCAGCTATCAGCTGTCTCAAGACGCGTATCAGTTTGAAAGCGGCACGAATCATTTCCGCGTCGTCTGCACGCTGGAGGATGGAGAAAGCGTGCAGGCCGAGACGTCCGTGCAGATCGCCGGCGTGGACGATGTGCGCTTTGAGATGAGCTTCGTCGAGGAGGGTCTGCAGCTGCAGCTGACCTACAGCTGCCCCGCCGGATCGGATGAGGAGATCCCGCTGGCCTCTTATTATGACGTCTCCGACTCCGGCTTCACCATTCATTATGTCGGAAACGAGACGCAGAGCGAAGGGGACATGATCTATGGAACGGTCACTTATCTGATGAACGATTCCGCGGTCGCAGCCGGCGAGCATTCGTTCACCTTGTCCTTTCAGTTCCCCAAGCTGGGCAAGAGCTATGAGTATGATGTGCGTTATGTGAAGCGTGCGGATGGCACCCGTCAGGAGGTGAGCGCAGATGAATGAGCAGCTCAAGACGATGATCGAGGAGAGCAGCCGGATCGTATTCTTCGGCGGTGCGGGCGTCTCCACCGAAAGCAACATCCCGGATTTCCGCAGCAGCGGCGGGATCTATCAGCAGAAGAAGTATCCTTACCCTGCAGAAGTGATGCTTTCTTCGGATTTCTTTTATGACCATACCCGTGCGTTCTATGATTTTTATTTTCATGAGATGATCTATCCGGACGCACGGCCGAACCCCGCGCATCTGGCGCTGGCTGCGCTGGAGCGTGCCGGAAAGCTGAAGGCGGTCATCACGCAGAACATCGACGGCTTGCATCAGCAGGCAGGAAGCAAGGAAGTGCTGGAGCTGCATGGCAGCGTGAACCGCAACCGCTGCCTGAACTGCCATGCGTTCATGGACCTGGACACGCTGATGGCGCATCGGGACGAACAAGGGATCCCGCGCTGCGCGGAATGCGGCGGCCTGATGAAGCCGGAGGTGGTCCTGTATGGCGAAGGGCTGGATATGGAAGTCATGCAGCGTTCCGTGGATCATATCGCAAACGCGGACCTGCTCATCGTCGGCGGGACCTCGCTGGTCGTCTACCCGGCCGCCGGTCTGCTGCGCTATTTCCGCGGTTCCCATCTGGTGCTGATCAACCGTGACCGCACCGAGATGGATCACCTTGCCGAACTGGTCATTCATGAGCCGATCGGTCAGGTGCTGAAAGAATGGGCTGAATAAGAGGAGGATCGTATCGATGGATGAAATGCTGAAACAGCAGTTGAAAGAAGAGGTCGCGCAGTTTCGCCAGAAAGCGGAGCAATTCATGCGCGGCGAGATCAACATCAAGGAGTTCAAGGGCTTTTCCGGCGGATTCGGTTCGTATGCGCAGCGCGGCAAGACGCATCTCATGCTGAGGCTGCGCATGGATCAAGGCGTGATGAGCAAGGAGAAGCTGGCCTTTGTCTGCGACAGCTGCCGCAGGCATGATGTGGATCTGGCGCATATCACGACATGTCAGACCATCCAGCTGCATCATCTCAGCGTGGAGGCGGTCTGCGACATCATGGAAAAGGCGCTGGATGTCGGCATCGTGACCAGAGGCGGAGGCGGAGACTATCCACGCAATGTCATGTGCTCTCCGCTCAGCGGCGTAGAACAAGGAGAATATTTCGATGTCCGCCCTTATGCGGAAGCGGCAGGGGCGTATCTGATCTCTGTCATGAACAAGCGCAGGATGCCCCGTAAGCTGAAGGTGGCCTTTTCCAGCTCGCCTGCCAATGCGACGCATGCTACGTTCCGCGACCTTGGATTCGTGGCGCGCGCAGACGGCGCATTTGATGTGTATTGCTGCGGAGGGCTGGGCAATAACCCGAAGATGGGCGTGCGCGTGGCGTCAGCGATCGCACCTTCCCGTGTCTTGTATTACGTGGAAGCGATGATCCGCCTGTTCATCGCCTATGGCGATTATACGAACCGTTCCCGTGCCCGGACGCGCTATCTGCAGGATACCCTCGGCGAAAATCTGAAGAGCGAGTTCGACCTGAAGCTGGTGGAGGCGATGGCGCTGGATCTGGACATCGACGTCAGCCCGCAGACGGTGAACAAGCAGGGAAAGGCGGGCAGCTTTGATGATCCGCGGGTCATCCCCCAGAAGCAGGATGGCCTGTATGCGGTCAGCTATCATCCGATCGGGGGAGAGCTTTCCCCGGCTTCTCTTTACCGCATCGAGGAGCTGATCCGCGATATCGATGCGTGCGAGGTGCGGATCGGGCCGGATGAGACCATGTACATCATCAACCTGACCGCCGATGAGGTTCCCGCTGTCCTGAAGGGGACGGATGACGGGGCCCGCACGGCGTTTGAACACAGCGTATCGTGTGTGGGCGCAAGCATATGCCAGGTGGGCCTGCGGGATTCCAACGGCGCTCTTCAGCAGCTGGTTCGCGCGCTTCGGCCGTATGAGTTTGCGGACGGAGTGCTGCCGCGCATCCACATCAGCGGATGCACGAGCAGCTGCGGGACCCATCAGAGCGCGCAGATCGGCCTTCAGGGCACTGTGAAGCTGGTCGATCAAAAGCCGCAGCCGGCCTATGTGCTGAGTGCAGGCGGCTGTGATCAACAGGGCAAAGAGACATTCGGCAAGGTGATCGGCACGATCCTGGAGTCCGATCTCATCGCCTTCTTTACCAAGCTGGGCACCACGATCAGCGCCGCGCAGGAAACCTATGAGACATGGATCAGGGACCACGGCGAAGAATTTGCCGCATTGGCCGCTGAATATACCAGATAGCAGACAGGCTCTCATTGACCGGATGGTCAGGAGAGCCTTTTTTCGCTAAAAAAAGAAAAAAACTATTTACAAACAGGGGTCCTTCATGTATAATCTAACATCTCAAGTTTTGAACGAAAACGCCAGAAAGCCTTTATCTATAGGCTATCTGGCGTTTTCTCTGTGTAGTGATATTT
>UQPV01000015.1 GCA_900543035.1 uncultured Solobacterium sp. | reverse complement strand
GGGATGGAGCAGTCTGGTAGCTCGTCGGGCTCATAACCCGAAGGTCGTTGGTTCAAATCCTTCTCCCGCAACCAAAAGGTCTCGTAGCTCAGTCGGTAGAGCAAAGGACTGAAAATCCTTGTGTCGTTGGTTCGATTCCGACCGAGACCACCATTGAAGAAACAGCAGGTGTCATCATCTGCTTTTTTTTCGTCTGCTGTTCATGGCGGCGCATGATATAATAAAGAAAAGAATTGAGGGATGAATATGACTGTCGGACTGGAGCCTTACCAGCTGCGCAGCTTCCTGCTGCTCAGCGCCGTAGGCGCTTTGCTGGAGAAGAACCGCTTTGCGCCGGTGAAGGCGGAAGCAGAGGGGATACGCAGGCAGAAGGGGCTGCTTTGCGAGATCAGAGGACGCGCTGAATGGCATGATGTGGATGATGTCTATGCGTTCATGGCGCCGATGCCGTTTGGAGAGACGCTGCGGCTGTGCATGCAGGCGCGTTTCTTTGACCGCCGCATCAGCAAGCCGCATATGCGTGAGTTTATCGGCATCATGAAGGATGTGGGCGAGGTCTATCTGAATCAGCGCTTTCTGGATGCGCATGCGATGGAGAAGCATCGGGACCAGGGCATCTTCTTCGCCATGAACGGCTTTACGCCGGAAGCGGAGCATCTGGGGGTGGCGCATGGCATACAGACCATTTCCTATGCGGATCAGCCGCTGATGGGTCCGATCGCTTCGGATATCGTCTGCCTGTCTTCCCTGATCCTGGAGACGGTCTCGTTTCACGATCATGGAGAGATCCATGCCTTCCTCAGGCAGCTGCGTCATCAGGCAGCGAGCGGGGACGAGCAGCTTGCCGCACGGATGAGCACGCGCTATGGCGAGGAACTGGGCGAGCGGATGCGTATGCTGCATGCTCACCTGAGCGAGATCAGGACCTCGCTGATCGCTACGGCGAAGGGCGGGACATATCTGCATGTGCTCTCTGTCTCTGCTTTTCCGCTCGATCAGTTTCTGCATACGGATGAGGGCAGCTGTCAGATCCATATGGAGAAGCATGGCCGGCGCCGTCATTATTACTTTACGGTCAATGATACATCGGCGCGCTTTTATTTCACTTGTCCCGCTTATCTGAATGTCGGACGGCTGCTGGGAACAGCCGCCGTGCAGCAGCAGTCGCTGTTCGCGCAGGAGCCGCATGATCAGGGATTTCTGCAGCTGTGTGTCCGCGATGAGGGCATTATGCGCTTTCTGCGGCTTCAGATCGATCCCCGCCTGTGGGTGGATTGACGCGCCTGCAGCCGTAAAAGGTTAACAAATGCAGGTTTCTGTGTTATTCTAATCTATATCGCGAATACTATATATGATGACAGAGGTGAAACAGATGAAAAAGAGTATATGGAAACGACCGGGATGGTACTTCTTCCTGGTGCTGGCCGTATTGTCGATCGTGACACTCGTACAGGCCGGCATCTTGGGCGTGCTGCCTGTGCAGTATCTGGCCATCGGCGGCGTGGTCGTCGCGTTGGTGGATGCCCTGCTGTACCTGATGCTGGTCAGCCCGCGCATCAACAAGGTGAACCGCGTGCTGGGCTTTATCTTATGCGTGGCGATCATCGCGGTGTTTGCGGTGGGCAATGTCTACCTGTTCCGCACGAATACCGTATTGGACAATATCTCGCATGAGGGACAGCAGAAAAACGTGATTTCGGTCATCGTCATGGACAACTCAGATATCCAGCGGATCGAAGACATCCAGGGCGCGATCGGCATGGCGAAGCGCATCGATACGGAAGGCACGCAGGGGCTGTTGAAGGATCTCAAGGACAAGAGCAACCTGACCCCGCAGACCAAGGAATACAACTCGCTGGCAGATCTGGCGAACGGCTTATATGGTTCGGACTGCGATGCGATCATCCTGAATGAGTCTTACCGATCCATGATCAGCGATGAGGAGAAATATGAGGATTTTGACAAGGAGACCCGCGTCATCTATTCCTACACGTATTACACGGAGATCCGGCAGACGACGAAGAACGTCAATGTGGCGGAAGATCCGTTCACGGTGCTCGTAAGCGGGATCGATACATACGGCGCCATCGGCACGACGTCGCGCAGCGATGTCAATATGCTGGTGACGGTGAACCCGACGACCAAATGCATCCAGCTCGTCAGCATCCCGCGCGATTACTATGTGCAGACGCAGTGTGACGAAGGCAGCGGATGCGCCGTAGGCGAGATGGACAAGCTGACCCATACCGGCCTGCATGGTGTGGATACGACCAAGCGCACGCTGGAAAACCTGTTCGGCATCGAGATCAACTATACGCTGCGGGTGAACTTCTCCAGCGTGGAAGAGATCGTGGATGCGCTGGGCGGCATCACCGTGAACAACACGGATGGTTATGCCTTCAGCATCGGCGGCTATGACTTCACCAAGGACATGCTGCAGCTGAACGGCGAGCAGGCGCTGATGTTCTCCCGAGAGCGTAAATCCTTCGCTGAGGGTGACAGAGAGCGCGGACGCAACCAGATGCGCGTCATCCAGGGCATGATCGACAAGGCGACTTCTTCCGCCATCGTGACCAACTACATCAGCTTCCTGAACGCGGTCGAGGGCTCCTTTGAGACAGATATGAGCGCTGAGGAGATCAAGACGCTGGTGCAGGCGCAGATCAGCAATATGGGCGGATGGAACGTCGGCACGATGAGCGTGGATGGCACGGGCGGCACGGATTTCTGCTATGAGCTGCAGAACAACGCGTATGTCATGTATCCGGACATGGACACGGTAGAGGCAGCTGTCAAGGCGATCCAGAATGTTCAAAATGGACTGAACCCGACAAATGATCAATGAGACAGAAAAAGATGTCTTCCGTCAGGAGGGCATCTTTTTGCGAGAAACCGCTATCAAAAAAGGGATGAAATGATGCCAGTCTTTTGTGTCTTTGCGCACGTTGAAAAACCGATGAGGTTAATGACAGTTTACGTGTATTTAACGTCGTATTCTTTGACTTTACAGAGCCCAGCGATTAAAATAGATACTGATGTGTCTTAGGGGTAAGGATGGATAGAAATGCTCAATTATGTTTTGAAAAATCCACTGTATAAGAAATACCGGGAACTGCTGATCAGCCTGATCGACCTGGTCATCGTAGCAGTTTCCTACTTCTGCGCGTTTTTCATCGTTACGCTGAACTTCCGCTTTTCTGCCATGGCGGAGCTGACGGTGTTCTCGCTGCTGCAAGGCGTCGTGCTTTTGCTTGTCTGTTATTTTGTCAGCTTCATGGCATTCCGCATCAACCGCAGCATGTGGAAGTACACCGGTCCAAGCGAAGTGATGCACATCGTGGCCGCGGTGGTCATGGCGATGATCCTCACGCTGCTTTTGCGGCCGCTGGTGCCGATCCGTACGCAGGAAGTGCGCACCATCGTGGTCACCGGCATGTTTGTCATCTTGCTGATGTGCTGCGTGCGCCTGGCCTACAGGTTGCTCAGACGGCGTGAAGCAGAAGTCAACCGCACGAAAAATGCACTGATCATCGGCGCAGGAGACGGCGGATATATCCTGTGCCGCGAGATCATGCAGAACCGCAGCATCGACGCGCACGTCGTCGGTTTCGTGGACGATGCCCGGGTCGGCAAGATCGTCTATGGCAAGAAGGTGCTCTGCGATACGCTGCACATGGGAAAGATCGTAGAAAAATACGAAGTGCAGATGGCGCTGATCGCGATTCCCAGCGCAAGCACCAAGGATATCCGGCGCATCTATGAACTGTGCCGCGGTCTGAACCTGGAAGTCAAGATCATGAAGAAAGGCGACTCCATGCTGGAAAACGCAGACGCCAAAAGGCGTTATCCCGTGGAGGACATCAACATTGAGGATCTGCTCGGCCGCGGTGAGATCCATCTGGATCAGCACGAGGTCAGCTCTTATCTCAGCGGCAAGACCGTGGCGGTGACCGGCGCCGGCGGGTCGATCGGTTCTGAGCTTTGCCGTCAGATCATGAAGTTTCATCCCAAAGAGCTCGTCATGATCGACATCAATGAAAATTCATTATATATGC
The DNA here is from genome assembly GCA_900543035.1 of uncultured Solobacterium sp. Taxonomy (GTDB): domain Bacteria; phylum Bacillota_I; class Bacilli_A; order Erysipelotrichales; family Erysipelotrichaceae; genus Merdibacter; species Merdibacter merdipullorum. The sequence continues at coordinate 39,959 of UQPV01000015.1, read as the reverse complement.
TGGAACAGGAGTTTAACCGCGCCCGCATCCATCATCGCCTGTACGAGGATATCGTCGTGGATTCCTATATCGCTTCTATCCGCGACCGCATCTCCATCGATTATATCTTTTCGACGAAGCAGCCGGATGTCGTCTTCCACGCGGCCGCGCACAAGCATGTGCCGCTGATGGAGACCAGGCCGATGGAAGCCATCAAGAACAACGTATTCGGGACCAATAACGTCATTCAGTGCTGCATTCGTAACAAGGTGCCGCGTTTCATCATGATCAGCACGGACAAGGCGGTCAACCCGACCAATGTGATGGGCGCGACCAAGCGCATGACCGAGATGATCCTGCAGGCCAACGGCGACAACGGCGTCACCAAGATGGCGGCGGTGCGCTTCGGCAATGTGCTGGGCTCCAACGGTTCGGTCATCCCGATCTTCCGTAATCAGATCCGTGAAGGCGGTCCGGTGACCATCACTGACCGCAATATCACCCGTTACTTCATGACCATCCCGGAAGCCGCTCAGCTCGTCTTGCAGGCCGGCTATTATGCGGATCGAGGAGAGATCTTCGTGCTGGATATGGGCGAGCCGGTAAAGATCCTCGACCTTGCGGAAAAGATGATCCGCCTGGCTGGTTTGGAGCCGTATAAGGATATCGATATCATGGAGATCGGCCTGCGCCCCGGTGAAAAGATGTTTGAAGAGCTGCGGCTGGACGGAGAAGACACCGAACGCACGAAGAACGATCTGATCTTCGTCAACCATGTCATGCGCATCACCCGGGCGGAGATCGATGAGAAGCTGGATGAGCTCGCCCGCATGATCGCGGACAAGGTGCCTGAGCCGCAGCTGAAGCAGCGCTTGCTTGAGATGATCCACGATCATGAAAAACAAGCGGAGAACGCATGAGGAGGGTCTATGTACCAGGTTGGAAGCTTCTGTTTTGACATCCGCAATCCCCATCACGTCCCTGTGCCGGACAATCTGAAGCGATTCGAGACGGAACAGGGAACGCCGGAGCATCTGTACCGGCTGACGCTGGTGAACCATGTGGAGGTAAAGGAAAGCGAGTTCATGTTGAACAAAGACAACATGAAGGTCTATGTGGATGAGCATGTGCATAAGCGTTATCTCTTTTTGAAGGGCGACAGCAGGCCTTACGCGCTCTGTCAGAAGCCCATCGAGCACAATGCCACGCTTGTCTATGTCGACGCGCACTATCTTCCGCTGTTTCCGGCCGATACGATATTCGGCTCGATACTGTCGCTGGAAAAGCGGATGTACTTCCATAACAGCTTTATCCTGCACAGCGCTTATATCTGCGTCAATGGCAAGGCAGTGCTCTTTACCGCGCCTTCCGGCGGCGGAAAATCCACGCAGGCGAAGCTCTGGGCGGATCATCGCGGCACACGCACGATCAATGGCGACCGCACCTTATTGTGCAAGGAGGACGGCGTCTATCAGGCGTGCGGATGGCCCATCTGCGGATCATCCCAGATCTGTTACAACGAACAGTATCCGCTGGCCTGCATCGTGGTCGTCGTCAAGGGGAAGGAAAACGAAGTGATCGAGCTGGATTACAAACAGCGCGTCAAAAAGCTGATCAGCGAACTGACGATCAATTATCACTATGCCGATTTTGTCAATGCGGCCATGGACTTCATTGACGATCTGGCCAAGAGCACAAAGATATACCAGCTGACCTGCGACATCAGCGAAGATGCCGTCAGGTGCCTGGAGGAACGAATGCAGGAGGACGGCTTATGGAACCTCTAGATCATCTTCAGAAAATTGAGGAGCGACTCGTCATTCGCGCAACAGAAAAACGACAGCCGATCAACGCCTCTTTTGAATTGACACCATTATGCAACATGAACTGCGATATGTGTTTTATCCGCCTATCCGATACTGAAATGATATCACAGGGACGTCTGCTTACTTTGGAAGAATGGACGCAGCTGGCAATGCGTCTGAAAGAAGCCGGTACATTGTTCGTGCTGTTAACAGGCGGGGAACCGCTTTTGTATCCACATTTTACAAAACTCTATCAACAATTGCGCAGCTTGGGAATGATCGTGACCATAAATACAAATGGAACTCTGGTGACAGATGAGATTGCAGCCATGTGGGAGAAAGACAAGCCAAGACGAGTGAATGTCACGCTGTATGGCGCTTCTAACGAGACATACATGAAGCTCTGTCATCATCCAAATGGATTCGATCAAGTGATGCGTGGTCTGAAACTGTTAAAAGATCATCATATCGATGTCAAACTGAATGGTACACTGGTACCTGAAAACCGGCATGAGATCGATCAGCTGCTCGCTACCGCAAAGCAATTTGATTTTCCAATCAAGATCGATACATATATTTATCCCAGCGCAAGAAAAAAAGTTTGTCCCTTTAAGCAAGAGTCCAGGATGAATGCAAATGATGCCGCAAGCAGTGCTGTAGAGATAAAAAGAAAACAAAAGACGCCTGAAGAGTTTGAATGTCAGCGCACTCACTTATTGACACATTGTAACGGTCCTTTTAACGAGGATTTGACGATGAATTGCCGTGCAGGGAAAAGTTCGGTATGGTTTACCTGGGATGGAAAGATGACACCCTGTGTATTTCTTGACATCCCATCGTTTGATATGTTAAATACTGATCTGCATGAAGCATGGCAAAAGATGATCAAAGAGATCAATAAGATCCATCTTCCATCTTGTGCGGAAGCTGCGAAAAAAGAGAGGTATGCCAGATCTGTGCCGCCTGTGCTTATTGCGAAAATGGAAATTTCGATGACCGTCCTGAATATATGTGCAGATACACTGATCAAATTATTGATACGATGAAGAAAGAGAGGAAATGATCCATGAAAAAAATAAAAGAGTTTATTCTCAGAGAAGTCGCAGATGAATACATCCTGATTCCGACCGGAAAAACGACAGAAGAATTTAATGGCATTATTTCACTCACTGAGACGGCTGCCTATATTTACAACCACATTGAGGAGGCAGAGTCATTTGAGGCATTGATCAATATGATTACCTCAGAATACGATGTAGATAAAGAAACTGCAGCCAAAGACGCTTACGTCTTTATCAACCATATGATTGCGACAGGATTGGTCGATCTAACGGACAGAGAGAAAAACTGGTAATTTGGGTAAAGAATGCGGCGAAAGGAAAAGGGCCAAGTGATGTATAAATTTCTATCACTTGGCCTTTCTTATGCACAATTAAAAATAACCGTGTAAGTTGACTTAAAGTCTTTTTCACTTACACGGTTCGTTTTTGCAGATAATTAAGATGCATTAGGATTTGTTTCGTAGTTTTCGTTGCCAGGCGTCATTACATGGTAATCACTATCGGCTCCAAGGCGTTCATTCCACCAGAACACTGCATAGGCTCTGTCTCGATTTGGATTTGTCCCACGAGTAACGAATCCGTTTTCTTCCGGCGGATTGTCCTGAATAACCCCATCATGCCATCTGTTGCATCCAGAGAAGCCCCAGCGGTTTGAATATAGCAGTCTGTCGCTCCGATCCCATCTGCCATTATCATTACTGTCATCATATAAGTAATAGAATGTGTCATTTCTGTTCGGCGTCGTACATCTAATACGATAGCAAGCCGCGATATACTCATTGGCAGCGAAAGCTTCGCTCTCCATCATTGGTTTCACATAGTTCTTCATCTGTCGATACCCCTTTCTATGTCTCAACTTTTACAAATAAGATTATACTAAGCTTATTATTTAATAAAGTTTTTCATACTTTCCTTACCTTGTTATAATACTCTTGGGAGGATCATTATGAGACCATTGCCGATAGGGATTGAAAACTTTAAGGAATTGATTGATCGACAGTATTATTTTGTAGATAAGAGTGATTTGATCAGTGATTTAATGAAGGAGAAGATCGTTATCTATACTAGACCGAGAAGATTTGGTAAAACGTTAACAATGAGTATGCTCTATTATTTCTTTTCTGTTTGTGAGTGAGATAATACGTATCTTTTTGAACATTTAAAAATAACTGAATACCCTGAAATAATGCAGTTTCAAAATCAATATCCTGTTATTTTAATTTGCATGAAAGATTTAAAAAACCGTACCTATGAAATGCAGATCAGAATGTTCAGTCTTTTGATTCAGGAAATCGCAATGAAATTCTCTTTTTTGACAGAAAGTGATGCCCTTACTGAAATTGAAAAGAAGAGATTAAATAAATTGCTTTATGAAAATGCCGATGAATCTGAATTACAACTTGCTATTAAGTTTTTGACTCAATGCCTTTGTCATCATTTCCATAAAAAGGTCATCCTTCTTATCGATGAATATGATGTTCCTTTGCAATCTGCATATTTGCATGGATATTATGACAAGATGGTTATTTTCCTAGGAAATGTGTTTAGTTCTTCCTTAAAAACAAATGATTATCTTGAAAAGGGCATTTTGACTGGATGCCTGCGTATAGCCAGAGAAAGCATCTTTACAGGCTTAAATAATTTCTCGGTCTATTCTGCATTGGATGAAACGGCATCAAGTTGTTTTGGATTTACTCAAGATGAAGTGAATGATTTATTGAGCACTTATCAATTGTCTGCTTATTCTAATCTGGTAAAAAGTTGGTATAATGGCTATTTATTCGGAAATACAGAAATCTATAATCCATGGAGCGTATTGAAATATGTGAACAAACTGCTTACTTCTGAAGATAAGAGTCCTTCAGCTTTCTTGGGAAATACCAGCAGTAATGATATCGTATATCAGTATATTCAACAGGCAGATCAGCAAATGAAATATGAATTTGAAGAATTGATAAAAGGCAAAAGTATCGTTAAATATATCAAGCAAGATCTTACTTATCGTGACATGGATGATATCCAAAATATCTATAGTTTTATGTTGATGACCGGTTATTTAAAGGTAATTGGGAAAGAGGGAGCAGATTATCAAATTTGCTTGCCAAACCTTGAGGTTCACGAAATCTTTAAAAATACTTTTGTTCGTTATTTTCAAGACTTCACATCAGTTCGCCGTAATGACTTTGTTCATTGTTTAAAGCATCATGATGTAAACCAAGCACAATCTTTGCTTAACCAAATGCTTTACCACAGTTTAAGTTATTTTGACAATCATGAGAACTTTTATCATGGTTTTCTAGTTGGTTTGCTTCAAGGATATTACATTAAGTCAAACAGAGAAGCAGGGGGATGGCCGTTTTGACCTGGTGATTTATGGAGAAACGATCGATGATCCTTGTATTGTGATAGAATGCAAACATTCTGAAACAATGCGTTCTTTAAAAGCGGACAGCGAAAGAGCTGCCCGTCAGATCATAGATAAAAGATATATCGATGAAATCCTTGATGAAGGATACTTGCAATGTATTGGCTATGGAATTGTGTTCTGCAAAAAAAGCTGTTTGATTACATCAGTTTCTTCTCTTACTTAACGCGTTGTATAGGGAATGTCTTATACAATGCTTTTTCTTTGTTCTTTTCATTCACATGCGTATAGATATTCATGGTCGTAGAGATGTTGGCATGCCGCAATATTTCTTGTGCTGCCTTCATATCTGCACCTTTTTCTGCCATCCTGGAAGCAAGCGTATGACGCAGCATATGATAATTAAAGGCTTAACCAACAGTTTGGTGACTTTTAGATTATGACATAAATAATGTCACAATATGGACTACACTGTAATTGAATACAGGAGGTGCCATATATGTCTGATACATCTGTTTCTATCGAATCTGTCGAAAACCTGCTGCCAAAAGAATTGCTTGAGCTGCTTCAGCCTTTCCAAATTGATCAGATCAAGAACATGATCTCTTCTTTCCTTGTCATGAATTTCTCCGTTCACGAATATGTTTTCGAATACTGCCCTAAGTGTGGCGTACATCATCCTGTCCTGATCAAAGCCGGCAAGGCCAACAGCGGAAAGCAGATGTATCGCTGCAAGCACTGCAATAAGCGTTTTGTCGTTGATCATGGTCAATTGACTTATTACTCTTATCAATCTGAGCAGAAATGGAATCAATTGATCGATGACAGCGTTGCAGGACATTCTCTGAAGACAAGCGCTGATCATATCAGCGTCTGCGAGGAGACCGCATTTCGCATGCGTCATAAGCTGTTGTACTTCCTCGAGCAGATGTCCTTTTCCTTGCGAATTAGCAAAACCAACTGAGATAGATGAAAAATACTTCAATAAAAGCCATAAAGGCAAAAGATCGAAGATGTTCCTGGCAAAAAGAGGGGGACACCATCTCAAAAACGAGGGATCTCCACAGATAAGGTATGTCTGATCACAGGCATAGAACGCGATGGAGATTGTTTTATGCGTGCGCTGAACATGGGCCGTCCGTCGATCGAAGACATAAAAGACTATGGCCAACATATCGTGCAGAAAACATATCTGTGGACAGATGGCCTGCAAAGCTATAGCGTGCTGAGCACAGAAAAGCAATGCACGATCAAACAGATGAAAGACAGGAAACAATACGATGCAGTTAATCATTTGAATCACGTGAACAGTCTGCATAGCCGGATAAAGGCTCAATACAAAAGATATCGCAGTGTAGCGAGCAAATATATCAATCGCTATGCAGCACTGTTCCGGATACAAGAGCTGTACCGAAAAATAAATGGACAGGAAATGATCACGAGCTTATTGATGAAGCTCAGGCATTTGCATACAACCAAATAAAGAAGACACCATCTGCCATTTTAATTCTCTAGCGCTCCATTTAGCCTTCGAGCATTCAATTTCATAAAAGTGTCTTTTATCATCATCGGAGATAGATAAAGGTTCACAAAAATGAGACCAACTGAGTTATCCAGACAGCGTATGGACACTTCCATATTTGAGGTAAAAATTGATCATATTATTCAAATGTGATCTTGAAAAACCTCTTCCAAATTTCTTTGTTAATTCTTTTGAAAGAAATCTAAGAGATTTCGTTTGGTAATCGGAATCGTTGCTATGAGACTTAACATCTTCAACAACTATTCTTCCTATGTCCGTATAAGTTCTCAAGAGTGTATCCTTTATTTCGATTGCAACATGTTTCCTTGCATTTTAAAGTAGATCTTCTATCTTTTGTATCGTCGTATCATTCATTAATTCTTTGATAAAATCTCCGGATATTTATTTGTAAAGAACTATCAGGCAAAATGAAATGGTGTCATTTATCGTGGCGCCATTTGGACAGGCATGGAAGTTTTTGGATTCTTTGACAGATCATTAACATAACGTGAACAGAAAAAGGCGATAATCATGGTGTAAAGAGCAAGGATGGCTTGCAGGCCGTCTTGAAAGGAGGAAAGCATGTCATCACAAGCCGTTGAGGTCTCCTTCACTGCCGTATTGAAGAAAAAAAGCCGTGAAGGGTCTTTTGACATAAACGCAGGCAGAATTCAGAATTGCAGATTGACAATCCCCACGATTAAGCATAAGATGAGGACAGAAATTTTGACAGAGGTGTACAATGGGTAAGACAATCAAGATTCTGGCAGTATATACGGCCATCGTTCTGCTGGGCGCGTTTTTGTTAAAGGACTTTTCTTTCTTTCATACCGCAATCAATCTCATCACCGCGCTGGTCATGTTCGGCGTGGTCTTCTATCTGATGCCGGGCGGATTTTTCGTGGGGAAGTTCGACCGGAAGGATGATGAGGGACTGGAGAAACAGCTGGAGAAGCACCGTTCCCGCAAACGGGAGATGTCCTGGAAAGAAGTGGGCATCGCATTATATGTCATGGTTCCCTGGGTCATCGCCAGTCTGGCGTTTGGCGGATAAAGGATCATGCGTAAGCACAATGTCATCAAGTGAAGAGCAGAGCTGATTAAGGAGTACATAAAAAGTGTGCTCCTTTTTTGCCGAAGAGATTGCCAAAATGCGGATATTGTAGAATAATGAGAAAAAAAAGGAGACTGTATGACAAGATGAAAAAAGCAAGAAACACTGCGATCCTGTTGTTTGGCGTATCTAATGTAGGGAAGACGACGACAGGAAGGCTGCTTGCCGATCAGCTGAACGCGAAATTTTATGATCTGGATGAAGAGATCAAGACCGCTTATGGGATGACCTTGGAAATGTTCACCGAAGAATACAACGATCATCGTGAGCGAGCGTATCACAAGAGCATGCTGCTGGAGCAGCTGATCAGAAATGTCAGGGGATGTTCGGTCATTGCTGTCAGTCCTATCTTCTATGAAGAATACATTCATCGCGCTGTATGTGAAAGACAAGTGATCGCGATCTATCTTCGTGATACACCGGAACATATCTTTGACCGTTTGGTATTTTCGGATGAACATGATGTGGTATATGCAGATGATGAATATAAAAACAAGCATAAAGCATATTACCTTGAGGATATTCGGCAAGATATCCTGGCGATGGATAAAGTGTGCCGCAATATCTCCTGGAAATATGAGATGGATGGCAGAACGGCAGAAACGATCGCTGAAGATCTGAGCAGGCAGATCAAGGAGCGGATCCAGCAGGAGAATGCCCGCGAGCAGGAAATGGATGAGCTGCAGCTGGCTTTGGACATATTGAAGAACCGAACGCTTGCTTTTCCTGAACAGGCCTTTAAGGTCATCACAGCCGATCAGGAGGCCGCATTGCCTTATTTAAGGGCAGCGATCGATCGTGCCGTGCGTGAACCAGATGCGCTGGATCCAGATGAACAGCTTCATTTTTACGCCCTCTTCCTGCTTGGACAATTTCAGGATAAAGCATCCTTTTCACGTATCCTCGATCTGGCTAGCCTGCCTTTGGAAACGCTGGATGTGTTGATCGGGGATGCCGTCACTGAAGCATTGCCAGATATCATGTACAATACGTTCGATGGAAATATCGAGCTGTTGAAACAGCGGATCATGGATACAGAGGTAGATGAATTTGTCCGGACCGGCATAGCCAGTGTGCTTGGACAGCTGTACTTGGATGGCCGTCTGCCGGAAACAGAATGGAAAGCGATCATCAGACAGGTCATCCATCAGGCCAGGGAATATGAACATGTGCTGGATAAGATGGCCGAAATGATCTGTGAATGTCATTTCATGACATGCTTGGGGAGATCCGATATCTGTTTGATCATGACCTGATCGATGAACATTTTGTCGGCGGATATGACGCGCATGTTGATCTGATGTTCAACTATGATGAGGAACATAAGCCATTTTGTCAAAGCCCGATCGATGCGGCACAGATCCTGCGAAACTGGGCGATGTTCAAGGACGAAGATTCCGCCGACGCAGAACGCCATCTTGATCAGATGCTGAAGATGCTGCTGCAGGAGGAGACATCGTCCAAAACCAAGATCGGCAGAAACGATCCGTGTCCTTGCGGCAGCGGCAAGAAATACAAGAATTGCTGCTTAAAGAAACCAAGATCCGCATTAGATGCGATCGAAAGCTCAACGGAACGAGGAAAAGCATTGGCGGATTATCCTTATCTTGGCCAGGAGCGCATTTCCGGCCGCCTTTATCTGCGTGACTACTATGATCTGCAAAGCATCGAACTTGATCAGCTCCTTTATCTGGGTATGATCGATCGCCCCATGCTCATCTGGAATCGCGACGTCCGAAAAGAAGCGATCCGTACCATGAAGTATCTATGGCTGGCTTTCCAAAAAGCGCGCGAATTAGGAGAACAAGAAGGGGTTCAGACTTATGCAGAATTTGATGAACGCCATGCTATTCATTATTACTGCAGAGACTGGATCGGTATGCTGGCCGAATTGCTCGAAGACAGCGGGAAGCATGAGGATGCCCAGGCTGTCATTGCCTGGGATCGTAAGATGAGCGCATGATCATATGCCTGAACAGATCGGGATAAGCCATCTGTTCAGGCATATTTTATGTAGTGGATATTTTAAGACATAAACGAGTCATTTGCTGAGAGATCGCGAAAAGAACAATTTTACTGTTCACATTGCTAAAGTGATGATATAATCAGGCAGCATAGGCTCAGACGAGGTCTGATCATGCACGATGGAAATGAGAGGAATCTGATATGGCGATATTTGAAGCGATCTATGATCTGTTATGGGGAGACATCATCCATATCACCCTTCCGGGCGGAAGCACGCTCGGGCTTTCTCTGCTGGTGCTCATCCTTGTCCCGGCAGGCATCTACTTTACCATACGGACGCGGTTCCTGCCCTTCCGCATGTTCCCGGAGATGATCCGGGTAACGCTGGAAAACAACCAGAAGGGAGATCGAGAGGGCATTTCCGGCGTACAGGCGCTGATCATCTCTACCGCATGCCGCGTAGGCATGGGCAATCTGGTCGGTGTGGTGGCGGCCATATCGGCAGGCGGCGCCGGAGCTGTGTTCTGGATGTGGGTGATCGCCCTGCTCGGCTCATCCACGGCGTTCATCGAAGCGACGCTGGCGCAGCTGTATAAAGAAAAGGATCCGCTGTATGGCGGATACCGCGGCGGTCCGGCTTATTACCTGCATCATCTGTTCATCCGCAAAGGCAGCAGGAGAAAGCGGTCTGTGATCGCGTCGCTGTTCGCGTTGTCCGGACTGATCTGCTGGTTCGGCATCAGCCAAGTGACGGCCAATTCGATCTCTTCATCGTTTGAGAATGCGTTCCATATCCCGCCGCTGTATTCGACCATTGCGCTGGTAGCGATCGCTGCCGTGATCGTGCTGAGAAAGAACACGACCGTGAAGGTGCTCGACATCATCGTGCCGATCATGGCCGCATGTTATTTTTTCATCACCGTGTTCATCATCATCCACAATGCCCCGGCATTGCCGGCGGTGTTCGAGCGGATATTTGCGGAAGCGTTCGGCTTGCGGCAGGCGGTGGCCGGCGGGCTCGGCGCGGTGATCATGAACGGCGCCAAACGAGGACTGTTTTCCAATGAGGCAGGATCTGGTTCAGCGCCATGCGCTGCGGCCGCGGCGGATATCAGCCATCCGGCCAAGGAAGGGCTCCTTCAGGCGCTGGGCGTATTCATCGACACCATCGTGATCTGCACCTGCTCCGCGATGATCATGCTGCTGATGCCGCAGAGCATGGGCGCAGGCCTGGAAGGCATGGATCTGCTGCAGACAGCGATGCGTTACCATCTCGGCGAATTCGGCGTGATCTTCATCGCCGTCATCCTGTGGCTGTTCAGCTTCTCTACTTTCTTGGGCATCTTGTTTTATGCCCGCTCCAACGTGGCCTACTTATTCGGCGACAGCTGGGCGGCGCAGACGATCTATAAGATCCTTGCGCTCATCATGCTGTTTGTCGGCGGTCTCGCCGCCTATCAGTTCGTGTGGGATCTGGGCGATGTCGGCGTAGGCCTCATGACCATATTCAACATGATCGCGCTCATCCCGCTTGCGCCGAAGGCATTGGCCTCGCTGCGGGAGTATGAACAGATGATCAGCAGGCGAAAGGCAGAATAAACAAAATGATCCGGACCGTTGTGGTTCGGATCGTTTGCTTATTCGAACTGGCTGTAGTATAGTGCCGCGTAAGCGCCGTTCTTTTTCAGCAGTTCTTCGTGACTGCCTTGTTCGATGATGTTTCCATGGTCCATGAACAGGGTGGTGTCGGCATCGCGGATGGTGGACAGACGGTGTGCGATGATGAAGCTCGTCCGGCCCTTCATCAGCTGATTCATCGCCTTGCCGATCTCGGTCTCTGTCCGCATGTCTACGCTGCTTGTCGCTTCATCCAGGATCAGGATCGGCGGATCACACAGGAATACCCAGGCGATCGTCAGCAGCTGGCGCTGTCCGGCAGACAGGGCGGAAGCCTCATTGTCCAGCACGGTGTCATAGCCATGGGGCATCGTTCGGATGAAGTAATCGACCTTGGCTGCCTTGGCCGCATCGATGATCTCTTCACGGGAAGCGTCTGCCTTTCCATAAGCGATGTTTTCCGCTACGGTGCCTTCGAACAGCCAGGTATCCTGCAGCACCATGCCGAAGTTGCTGCGCAGCCCTTTTCTGGTCATGTCGCTCGTCGATACGCCGTCGATGGAGATCATGCCGCCGTTGACCTCATAGAATCGCATGAGCAGGTTGACCAGGGTCGTCTTGCCTGCGCCTGTGCTGCCGACGATGGCGATCTTCTGCCCGGGCTGGGCCGTGAAGCTGATGTCCTTCATCAACAGACGGCCCGGCTGATAGCCGAAGCTGACATGCTGGAAGCTGATCTGGCCCTTCGGCTCTCTGAGGATGACCGGGTAAGGCGTATCCGGACGTTCCTCTACTTCATCCAGCATCTCGAAGGTACGCTCAGCGCTGGCCAGTGCGGCCTGCAGAGAGTTGAACATGAACGATGCTTCTGTCAGCGGCTCGGCCGCCTGATTGATATACTGGAAGAACGCCTGGACGACACCGACGCTCATCCTGCCGTTGATCATCTCATATCCGGCGATGATGGCGATCACCACATGCGCAAGCCTGGTCAGCAGACGGATCAGCGGGTTGACGCAGTTGGTCAGGAAGTCTGCCTTCTGTGAAGCAGCGGCTTTCTTGGCCGAAGCCTCTTTTACTCTGGCGATGGAAGCATGCTCATGGTTATAGGCCTTGATGACGTCACGGCCATTGTAGAACTCTTCCACGATGCCGGTCAGCTCACCGATGGTCTCCTGACGCTCTGCTGCGCTTTTCAGGTTCTTACGGGCGACGATCCGCGTGATCAGCATGCTGACGACCATGAAGAGCAGAAAGATGCCGGTCAGCTGAATGCTGTACAAGAACATGACCACCAGAGAACCGATGACGGTGCCGATGGCGACGATCATTTTCAGCAGACCGGTCTGCAGGACCTTGGTGACTTTGTCCAAGTCGCTGGTGACACGGCTGAGGATCTCTCCGGCCTTGTTCTGGTCAAAGAAACGAAGCGGAAGACGATTGAGCTTTTCCGCGACTTGCTTACGCAGGGAAAGCGTGAGATTCTCCGCTACGCTGGCCATCAGGAAAGACTGCAGATAATAGAAGATCCAGGTCAGAAAATACTGCACGCTGAGCTGAGTGAGCTCTGCGCCCATGTTTTCCCAGGTGATGGAAAACGGGATTCCCTGGGAAATGGCCGCCTGGATGCTCTGCCAGAGATGGTCGATCACGATGGCTGAGTACATCGGGTTCCAGATGCTCAGCCCGATATAGATCAGGATGGACAGCCCGACGATGCCGAGCCGCACGCGCTGCCCGTTCAGCTGGCGGCAAAGGCGCTTGGTCGTATCCCAGGCATGGGAGGCTGTTCACCGTTTTTCATGCGTTCGTTATTCAGCTGTTTTGTGCTCATGATTCTTTTGCCTCCTTTGTCTGTGAGGTATAGATCTCCTGATAGATGCTGCATGTCTTCAGCAGTTCATCATGGGTGCCGATGCCGGCCATCTTTCCTTCGTGAAGCACGATGATCTGATCGGCGTGACGGATGGTGCTGACACGCTGTGCCACGATGAGGACGGCAGCGTCCTTCGTCTCTTTCTTCAGCGCCTTGCGCAGCGCGGCGTCCGTCTTGAAGTCCAGGGCAGAGAAGCTGTCATCGAAAATGTAGAGCTGCGGCTTCTTCACCAGCGCCCGGGCGATGGACAGACGCTGCTTCTGTCCGCCGGAGAAGTTGGTCCCGCCCTGTGCCACGAAGGCCTGAAGCCCCTGCGGCTGCGCGCGGATGAAGTCCGCAGCCTGAGCGACTTCCGCGGCATGCATCAGATCCTCATCGCTGGCATCCGCGTTGCTGTAACGCAGGTTGTCCGCGATGGTGCCGGAAAACAGCCAAGCTTTCTGCTGCACATAGGCGATATGATCACGCAGCTTGTGCTGCGTCATGTCTCGGATATCTGTGCCGTTCAGGCGGATGCTGCCGCTGCTGACATCGTGAAAGCGCAGGATCAGCGAGGCGACGGTCGATTTTCCGCTGCCTGTTCCGCCGATGATGGCAGTCGTCTGTGCGCGTCTGCAGGTGAAGTTTAGATCGGAAAGCGTGTCTTCCTCTGCATCCGCAAAGCGGAAGGTCACATGATCAAATGCCAGCACCTGATTGTTCTTCTCATCGATCTGAGGGTCTTCGTTGACATAGTCAACGATCTCCGGAGAATGATCCAGGACATTCTGCACACGGCTGCAGCATTCCAGCGCACGCGGCATCGTCATGATCACCATCTGCGCCATCATGATGAAGAACAGCACCATCATGGCATACTCGATGACGGCAGTGATGTCGCCGATCTGCAGGATGCCGCTGCTGATGTGTCCGCCGCTCATCCAGTAGATGACCACGATGAGCAGGTTGATGAAGAAGAATGAGAGACCATCCAGGTTGGCGAACAGCCGGTTTGCCTTGATGGATGTCTTCGCATAAGACGAGAATGATTCGTTCAGGCGTGTTTCCTCTCGCTGCTCATTGTTGAAGGCGCGCACTACACGCACACCGGTGATGTTTTCCAGCAGGATCTTGCTCATGCGGTCCAACAGTTTCTGCAGCTTTCGAAACAGCGGAGATGCGCTGCGCATGATGAACAAGGCAAGGATCAGCACGGCTGCCACGGCACAAAGCAAGACGAAGCCGAACTGCACATCCAGGTTAAAGGTCAGGATGACGGCCAGCACGATGATGACCGGCACCGGCAGGACCATCTGGATGAAGCTGGTCAGCGCCATCTGAATATTGGTGATATCGGAAATGGTCCTCGTCGTGATCGAAGCCGTTCCGAACTGACGGAAGTCATACACGGACAGCTTCAACGATTTATCATAGACAGCCACACGCATGTCCTGTCCTACTCTAGCGGAGAGCGCAGCACATGCATATCCGCCAAGGATGGCGCAGATGCCTGAGACAAGCGAAGCCGCGGCCATCCACAGTCCTGTCTCGATCATTTTTTGGAAAGAATGAGCGCTGATGCCGAGGTTCAGCATCTGGGCTGCCAGCGTGGGGATCAGCAGCGACCCTGCCACGTCGATGACCAGCAGAAGCACGGTCAGGGTAAACAGTTTCCAGTGCGGACGGATAAACCGCCAGATCAGTTTCATAGCATTTTTCCTCCCTCTGTATGCCGTATGGTGAGAAAACGAAAAAAAGCCCGGTCTGAATAACCGAGCGCACTCGACATCTTATCGATACAGCTGTTGCGACAGCAGATCCTCCGATGAACGATACAAATCTTATTTTTCATTTTCTTCGTGGAGATAAAGCTCTTCGATCAGATGATACAGCTTCCATGTCAGCTCTGACAACATGATCCGTTCCTGCTCATCCATGCTTTTCCATGCATGTTCTTCCCAGTGACGCATCTTCATGATATGGGTGTCATAAAGCTGATGGCCCCTCTCCGTCAGCACGGTATGCTTGATGCGCTGATTATGCGGATCCGGGATCAGTTCGACCAACTGCTTCTTCTGCAACAGCTTGAATGTGGAATTGATCGTCTGACGGCTGAGATACAGCTTTTTGCATATCTCGCTCTGGGTACGGGCCCCCTCGCCGATCAGGACAAGAGACCAGTATTCATTGACCGACAGACCGCAGGCTTTGGCGAATTGTCCATACAGGCTGTCCAGCGCGCTGCTCGCATTGCGAAACGAGCGCAGTGTGTGCAGATCATCTGACTGAGTCAATTTTCTCACCACCAATATCCGATATCGTACAGTATGATATCAGACATTTAAGCGGTTTACCAGCCATCCTTCATCAAGTCAACAGGTTTTGTGATTTTTATCGATCAGGTTCTGGTGAAAGAAGATGACCAGGGGAAAAGATGTCATGATCTGCTTTCCTGACGTGCTGTGTGCAAGGGGGAGAACTTCAGGATGAGCTGAGCGTGCGGTGAAGGCATCTGCTGTTTTGTCCATCATCTTCAACAAGCAGAAGATCGGTCATGATGGTCTTGGCAAACGCGCTGTTTTCTCATCGATCGGGATGATCGGTGAAAATCTGATTCAGCGCTGCTTCTTTTCGCTTTGCATTTTATGCGATTCTCATTATAATAATGAAGGCAAAAGCGAGGGATGTGTATGAAACTGATCGTCGGACTTGGTAATCCGGGAAAAGAATATGAACGAACAAGGCATAACGCAGGCTTTGATGTGATGGATGAGATCGCGCGCATGGCATCGGCGAGCATCACGCAGAAGAAGTTCAAGGCGCTGGTGGATAAGGTGAACATCGGCGGACAGAGCGTGCTGCTGATGAAGCCGCAGACGTATATGAACAACAGCGGTGAGGCGGTGCGCGCGGCCATGGATTTTTACCATCTGCAGCCGCAGGATCTGCTGGTGATCTATGATGATATGGATCTGGCCGTAGGCAGGCTGAGGCTGAGACAGAAGGGAAGCGCCGGTGGCCACAACGGCATCAAGAGCATCATCGCGCATATCGGCACGCAGACGTTTGACCGCATCCGCGTGGGCATCGACAAAGACCCGCGCATTCCGACCGTGAACTGGGTGCTGGGCAAGATCCGCAAGGAAGACATGGACGCTTATCTGGAATCGGTGAACGAGGCCGCCAAGGCCGCTGTCTTCTCCGTTACACATGATTTTACGGAAACGATGAACCAGTTTAACAAGAAGCAGGTGAAAGAATGAATGAACTGCTGAAGCTGCTGGCTGACAATCCTGCGGTACGTTCACTGATCCGCGGGGAAAGCAGCCTGGGCAATCTTTCGGCGAGCGAGGAAGCATTGCTGCTGGCTGCCGCCTTCAAGCAAAAACCGCAGACCATGATCGTCGTGAAAAACAATACCTACACGGCACAGCGCCTGCAAGAGCGTCTTGAACCGCTCTTGCATGAGCAAGCGCTGCTTTTTGTCATGGAAGAATCATTGCGCGTGGAAGCGATCGCGTCTTCTCCGGAACAGAAAGCGGCCCAGATCGAAGTGATGGCGAAACTGACCGAAGGCGGCCCGGCAGTGCTGATTATAAATGCCGCGGCCTTCATCCGCTTCCTTCCCGCGCCGTCGGTATTTTGTGATCATTGCATCGATCTTCATGTCGATGATGAAGTCGATTATGAGGGCCTGAAGCGGCGTCTGCAGGAATCAGGCTATACCAGGGTCAGCCGTGTCGATCAGCCATTGTGCTACGCAGCGCGCGGCGGCATCATCGACGTGTATTCCATGAACAGCGAGCATCCGGTGCGCATTGAATTCTTTGACAATATCATCGACAGCATCCGTCTGTTCGATGTCGCTACACAGCGGACCATCCGCCAGATCAGCCAGGTGCGCATCATTCCGGCCAGCGACATCCTGCTGACCGACGCGCAGCTGGATGAAGTGGAAAAACAGCTTCGCAGCACATTGAGCAGACAGGAGAAGAAGCTCGATGAGCTGACGCGGGATACGCTGCGGGAAACGCTGGAACAGGACATGGGTGCGCTGCGTGCACACCTGGGAGAAGCGCGTCTTTATCCTTATCTGGCATGGCTGAAGGACCATCACAGCATTTCTGATTATTGCAGCGATGCGCCGATCATCATCTCCAGTGAAGAAGAGGTCAAGGACGCAGTCAAACGCATCCAGGAAGAGACCATCATCTATATCCAGGAAATGTGCGAGGAAGGGCGGATGCTGCCGAAGTTCACGCTGTTTCGCGAAGAGCGTGAATGCCTGATGCACCATCCGGTCATCTCCGTAGGCATGTTCATGAACATCAAGCATCCGATCAGCTCACAGATCACCACGCTGGTGAGCAGTGAGCTGCCTTTCCAGCAGAAGATCGACACGATCACGGCAGAAGCCAGAGAGAATGCCGTGGTCTTATGCGTGGAGAAAAACGATGCCCGCACTGTCATCGAAGCGCTGAACAATGAGGAGATCGCGTATGTGAAGGATACGGCTGACTGGTCGCGGCCGGGCATCTATGTCTGCGATCTGCCATTTGCGGAAGGGTTCCAGTGCCTGCTTGAGCACATCATCGTCTACACTCGGCGGGAACTGTTCCCCCAGGAGAAGAAGTTTGTCCGTTATCATAGCAAGTTCAAGGAAGCGACCGTCCTGCAGGATTACATGGAGCTCAATGTCGGCGATTATGTCGTGCACCACCAGCATGGCGTCGGCCGGTATATGGGCATCATCACGCGCAAGGAGGATGGCAGGCATCAGGACTATCTGCGCATCGTCTATCGCGGCAATGATGAACTGCTTGTCCCGCTTTCACAGTTTCATCTGATCCGGCGCTTCGTCTCGAAGGAAGGTGTCGGCGTCAAGCTCAATAAGCTGGGCAGCAGCGAGTGGGAAAAGACGCGCCGCAAGGTCAGCGAAAAGGTCGAGGAGCTGGCCGGCAGGCTGGTGGAACTGTATGCGCTGCGCAGCGAAGACATCGGCTTTGCGTTCTCTCCAGATACGCCGATGCAGCGTGAGTTTGAAGATCAGTTCGAATACGAGCTGACCGAAGATCAGCAGCATGCCGTAGAAGAGATCAAGCATGATATGGAAAGCCCTCGCCCGATGGACAGGCTGCTTTGCGGCGATGTCGGATTCGGAAAGACCGAGGTGGCGGTGCGCGCTGCGTTCAAAGCAGTCATGGACAACAAGCAGGTCGCCTTCCTTTGTCCGACCACTATCCTCTCTATGCAGCACTACAAGACCTTTATCGATCGTTTTCGTGACTATCCGGTCAATATCAAAGTGGTCAACCGCTTTGTCCCGCGCAAGGAACAAAATCAGATCATCCAGGATATGGCAGAGGGAAAGGTCGACATCATCATCGGCACGCACCGGCTGCTTTCGAAAGACATGAAGTGGAAAGATCTGGGCTTTCTGGTCATCGATGAGGAGCAGCGCTTCGGCGTGGAGCATAAGGAGCGCATCAAGGAATTGAAGAACGGCATCGATGTGCTTTCGCTGAGCGCGACGCCGATCCCGCGCACGCTGCAGATGTCGCTGGTGGGCATCCGTTCGCTCTCTCAGCTTAACTCGCCGCCAAGCAACCGTCATCCGGTGCAGACGTATGTCATCGAGCGTAACTTTAACATGATCCGGGAGATCATCCAGCGTGAGCTGGCCCGCAATGGGCAAGTGTTTTATCTGTACAACCGGATCGAGGACATCTACCAGGTCGCCAAGGAGCTGCGCAAGGCATTTCCGGACATCGGCATCGGCGTGGCACACGGACAGATGGACCGTGAAGATATCGAAGACGTCATGATGGAATTCAATGCCAACAAATATCAGGTGCTCGTCTGCACGACGATCATCGAGACCGGCATCGATATCCCCAATGCCAACACGATCCTGATCGAGGACGCAGACCGCTTCGGTCTGTCGCAGCTGTATCAGATTCGCGGCAGGGTCGGCAGAAGCAGCCGTGTCGCTTATGCGTACCTGATGTATCGGCCGCAGAAGCAGCTCAATGAGACGGCGATGAAGCGGCTCAAATCGATCCGTGAGTTCACGCAGCTGGGCAGCGGCTATAAGATCGCCATGCGTGATCTGACCATCCGCGGCGCCGGGGACCTGCTCGGCCCGCAGCAAGCAGGATTCATCGACAGCGTGGGCATCGATATGTATATGGAGATGCTGCATGATGCCATCGCCCGACATCGCGGCCTCAAGCAAGAAGAAAAAGAAGAGGCACCGGTGCGCAGCACCAACGTGCAGGTGGACGCCTATATCCCTGATCAATTTGCCCCAGAGGACGGCGATAAGCTCTCTCTCTATCAGCAGATCGAGAAGATCCGCACGGTGGAAGAGCTGCACCGGCTGATGGATGAAGTCAGAGACTTGTTTGGCAAGCTTCCTAATGAAGTACGGCTGTTATTTGAGAAGAAGCAGCTGGATCTGTTGGCCGCTCAGCCATATGTGGAGGACTTCAAGGAGACACCGCGTGAACTGCGCATCATCTTTACGAAAGAGTGGAGCGATCATGTGGACGGCGTCAAGCTCTTTGAGCGGATGAATCAGATCTCCAGGCTCATCCGTCTGGGCTATGCAGAAGGAAAAGTCAGCCTGATCATCCCGAAGAGCAGAAGACAGCTGGAGATCTCCATCGAAGCACTGATGGAAAGCGCACAGTTTCACGCGGAATACTGATGGACAGACGACGCATCATCTAGACCGCCAGTATATCTGATCGGTATAGATTTTCGGGAAATGCCCATACTATTCCTGCAGGACTGATGAACACGGCTTCATCAGCGCGGATGGAGGGAGCCTATGAAAGCAACCGGAATTGTCAGAAGACTGGATGATCTGGGGAGACTGGTCATTCCCAAGGAAATGCGGCGTCAATACCAGCTGCGGGAAGGAGATTCCATTGAGTTCTTTACGGAGGATGACCGGATCATCATTGAGAAACACAATGTCTTTTCCCGTTATATGGAAGAAATCGAACTGATGTGTGATATACTGAAAAAGACTTATGGCCATACCGTTCTCTTTTTGCATGCGGAATGGCTGCACAAACACCAGGTAAAGGTCAGCGAGTCATTCATCCGCCACGCTGGTGTGCACCGTACCGTTCGTTTTAGTGATGAAAAGATCTATGCGGGCAGCGATATGCGCGAGAAGGGCGCCATTTTTCCGGTCACGGTATTTGGCGACTGGTACGGGGCGTTTGTCATCGTCGAAGGGACGAAGCCGCTGGTGAGTGAGGAGATCCGCACGGCTGAAGCCTTTGCGGCATTGTTGAGCCGCCAGCAGGAACACTAAGAGAGAAAGCAGGGGAAACATGAGACTGGATAAATATCTGAAGACGGCCCGGATCCTGAAACGGCGCACCGTATCTAAGGAACTGGCCGATCAGCACCGCGTCTATGTCAATGGACGCGTGGCCAAACCGAGCACGGACGTCAATCCGGGCGATGAGATCCGCGTGATCTTCGGTTACCGCGAACTGTGTGTACGGGTGCTGCAGACACCGAAGCAGGTGTCCAAGAGCGACGCCGCACTGATGTTCGAAGTGCTGGAAGAAAAACGGATCGAACCGGAAAAGCCGGAAATCGAGCAAGCATGAAAAGCGCATCCATAGACGCGCCAGGCTGTGACTGAGGTGACAGCCTTTTTTTCGTTTGCTCTTGTTTCAGATATTCAGTGTGATGTGCGTTGGCGGCGCATGGCTGCGATCGGTGGATACGCATAGCCGGCGACGGCAGGCTGATCAGTGCGGGATATCATCCAGTTTTGCCATATTTCTATATTTTTATTGACATGTATGATCGTAAATGAGTATTGTATAGATGAAGAGATATGGAGATGATCGGATAGTCGATCAGGATCACGATCGATGAGCATTCAGGCTGGGTATGGACCTGATGCAAAAGGCGGCAGGCAGGAACCGATGTTCGATCATCAACGAGCATTTCAGGCATGACAGCGAGGTTGACCATCGTATGTCGATCGCTAAGAGCTGAAGATCGAATGATGTGATGGACTTGCTTATTTGGAGGTGATTTGATGAAAAACATCGTTTCGTGCAAAAGATTCTTCTATGCGGTATCCTTGATTTTCGTCTTTTTCGTCTCTGGCTGCACCAATTCAGACAAGGTCGATCCGGATGAAGTGATCAAGGAATTTGGTCAAGATGCTCAACAGCTGGCCATGGTAGAAATAGAGGACCGACAACTGCGGCTGATGACATATGATGATCAATATGAACTGGTAGAATTTCGGAAAGAAGGAGATGCCTATCGATATGACGGCGGATATATCACCCAAAAGCCGTATATTCAACGTTGTGAGACAAATGATGCTGGCGTCTATGTCACTGTCGTGATAGACAATACAATGATTGAAGCCGATGAGTATACATTAGAAATGAGGGCTTCTGAAACAGACAGCATGCTGTTAAAAGCAGAAAACTTGCTGGGGAATGAACCTTATCTGATCAAGGTTTATCATTTGCCTGGCGAATATCAAACGATGGAGCCGATGACATTTTATGATGAAAACGGAGATATCATACCGATCGAAGATATAACGGGCGATATCGACAGCAATATGATCGGCAACGCTCATCCCTGATCATTTCAGAACTGCTGAAGTCGGGCATTCTTGGACCGAAAACATCAGCGGCACCGCCGACGCTGTGATAAAATGCGCGTCATGGCAGGAGCGATCAAGCAAAGCGAGAAAGGGGCAGACGCTTCTTTCTTTAACAACAAGCGATCCTGAACACCGTCTGACCACCGACCATGTCGGTGGATATTTTTTGGCGCTCCAAAATAACATGGGGTCATAAAATTTTGAGTTTCAAGCAATGTGGGGTGGTTGACGCCCCACATTGCTTTGAAGCTTCATGAACAAGGCTTGGCAACCTTGTTTTCATTTTGTATCGGATAAAGAGAGTAAGTGGCTTTGGGATCCAGGACATACATGATCCGATTTCGGAATCGCTCCCAATTGGTATATCCATTGGCATTCTTCTTGACACATTTGATGATCGCATTTTTGTTTTCTATGATCGCGTTGGTCATCTTTTTCTCCTGCAGCTTCTCTTCACCTGTATCTGCATCTATGTAATATTCTTGTTTCAAAACGATGAAGGAATTGATGATTTCTTTTTTCCATTTCATCAATGTCTTGGCAAATATTCGAAAATTCTGAGATCTCGCATTTAAAAACCATTGAATCAGCGTGTTCAGTTTTTCTAAAGCTGTTCCCACCGTTGCATGTTCATAAAAATAGGTGACTTCATTTTTGAGCTGATAGGCCTCCTTGAGCTCTTCATCACTTTTTAATATCTCGTCCAGCAGATCTTTGTAATCCATTTCCTTTTGGAACTTCACGTTATATTTTGCTTCTGCTGCTTCAGAGAAATATTTTGGGTCATCTTCTTTCTTGAACAAGAGCCAGTTGAACTTTTTCAGCACGTAGTATTGACGGTCGTATCGTCTGAAATCTTTATGTGCTTCCTGATCATGAGTGATTTCCTTTTTCGCGATCTCTCTTTGTCTGTGTACGCGTTTCATTGCGGCGATACGGATCTGCGTCAAATGACGATTCAGTTCCTGGATCACATGGAAATGGTCAACGACCATGATCGCGTCAGGAAATGCTTTCTGACAGATGGTGCGATAAGGGTCATACGTATCGAAGCAGCACATCTCGACCTTGCGCCGTTCTTCCAGCGGGATCTTGAAGAAATAGTCTTTCAGGTAATCCAGCCTGCGCGATGGAAGGATATCGATCGGGATCTGATCATCATGATCCAGCAGCACACAGGCATATTTACTATGTTCGGAACGAAACGCGTATACTTCATCAAAATTCAAATGCCTTGGCAAGGGCCTTCTGGGGATATTGACATGATGTTCAAAGATAGAGATGACAGAGGTCGGGGAAATGTGGTAGCGTCTGGCAACCGAGCTGAAGGTCTCGTGATAGCTTTTGAGGTCTTCCAGGATCCTTTGAACGGTGAAGATTGAGATCTTCATACGGTTGAAGACAAAAGGATTCCTTTCATAATAAGTTGTACCGCAGACAGAACAGACATAGCGTCTGGCGCGATAACGAATGATGCAGGAACGGTCAGTAAGAGCAGAGTGCGTGATCGTCTTGTCAACATACCCTTTGATCTTTATATGCGAATTTCCACAAGAAGGACAGTCAAAAGGATGAGAGACGAGCGTGACGAAAATGAGGGTCTTCCCATTTTGATTTTCATGGCGGATGGAATGGATATCCGCATCTGATAAATTGAACAAATCAATAAGAAGATCCTTATAAATGATCAGATCAGACATCAATGATCACCTCCAATTGTCTTTCATCACAATAGTAGCAGGCATGCGGAGGAGATGCGTAGACATCTTATGTTGGTAAGAACAGAAACGAAATATTTTTCCGAGGAGCTGAGCAAAAGGGATAGGAATCGAAACAGGGGTACAAAGAAAGAAAAACAACCAGCGAGCAATAAGATGGGGAAATATCATGTTTCATGAGCCAAGGCGAGATGTGCTTGCATAAACGATGGATGACGGATTTGTCATGCCAGGGAAAGCGGTCGCAGAGGCTGTTCAAGGAGGGAGGATAAGTTTTTTTCCAATAAGCAAAAGAAAGAAGATGTCCGAGCTGGAAACGTCGAAAGGGAACAAGGAAATGAGGCAGAAGTGCGTGGGTATGATGACAATGCCGGCAGCGCACGCGTTGGATACGGAGAAAGCAAATGGATCCGTCAGTTAAGGAAAAATAAGAGCGGGAATAGTGGCCATAAAAAATGAAGGCGCCGCGCGCGGAACAATGCGGGCAAGGGACGAGGAAAAGAACGATGGAACGGATATCAGCATCGTAATCAAATTGAGAATAAGAGTTGAAATTACTGGCAATAAAGCATATCATAGAACTGTTCATCAATGAACGGGAGCGAACGAGAGCTGTGGTAGGTTTTAGGGCGCTCCTTTTTTGTGTTCAAATAACGCTCGCGTATCAAGGTCCTTTCATACTGATCATAACAAAAAAGACCCCATGAAACTGAAAAGGAAGACCCCAAGCGGGCTCTTCCCATCCCCATATAAAACAAAATACACTAGATACCCCATCCACTTTTATATATCCTGTAAAAAACGCGTCAGCGAAATTGACGTGTTTTTTGAATGTTCACCGGGATGAAAAAAGTGTATACTAAAGCTGTCGGCGGCATATATATGTCCGCCAGCTCGTTCAAGATGATAACTTGAGCGATAAATCAATACTTCTCCTTTTTGGGACCCTCTCTGTATCTTGGCAGGGAGGGTTTTCCATGAGAAAACAAAACATCAAAACAGGCGAAGAGCTGGATCGTCTTCGCCTGAACGGATCAGTCGTGTACCTTATAGTTTGCCAGCAGCATTTCCGCGATGCCGGGGGCTTCCGGATCATGATTTCCTTTGCCGGTATCCATGGCCCGCATCTCCTCCATCTCCGCGTCGCTCAGCGCAAAGCTGAATAAGTCGATGTTGCTGCGGATGCGGTTTGGATTCGTGGATTTTGGCAGGATGATCAAGCCATCCTGGATCTCAAAGCGCAGGATGATCTGCCCGGGATCCTTCTGATGACGCTCTGCCAGTCTGGTCACGGTCGGATGCGTAAGGAGCTCTGGATTACCATGACCAAGGGGCTGATATGCTTCGATCTTCACATCATCCTCTTTTAGCAGCTCACGCAGCTCGCGCTGCTGGAAGAACGGGTGACATTCGACCTGATTGACCGCAGGCTTGGTGGAGAAGAAGGGAACATATGTCTTCCAGATCTTCGGTGTCATATTGCTTACGCCGATCGATTTCAGCTTGCCTGCTGCCTTGGCTTCCTCCAGCGCCTTCCATGCCCCGCTGACATCCCCATATGGCTGATGCAGCAGGTACAGATCGATATAGTCCATATTGAGCTTGCTCAGCGATGCTTCGATGCCCTTCTTTGCGGCCTCATAGCCATAGTCCTGCAGCCACAGCTTGCTCGTGATAAAGATCTCCTGTCGCGGGATTCCGCTGTCTCGAACGGCCCGGCCGACATCGGATTCATTGAAATACGCCGCGGCGGTATCGATATGCCGGTAGCCGGCCTGAAGTGCCTGAAGCACAGCATCGTAAGTCGGTCCGTCGCTGGGGATCATGAAGACGCCGAATCCCACTGACGGAATGTCGTTTCCATCGTTTAATCTGATCGTGTTCATCTGTTTACCTCTTTTCTTCTTTGTCGTGCATATCCCTTTTGCAAGGGTGCTGGTCGTTGGCTTCGATGAGCTCGCACAGGGTGATGTGCGCATTGCGGTAACGGGCATTGCGGTTTTTCTCTGGGATCGTCAGCTGTATGGCGTTCATCGGACAGGCGTGAATACAGGCCATGCAGGCTATGCACCCTTTTGGATCATACTTGCTTTTCTGCGCCTGGATGGTGAAGCGATCCATCGGACAGATCTTTCTGCAGATCCCGCATCCGATGCAGTCTTCGCTGATCACGAACATGGTCCTCTTTGCATCCGGCTGTATACAGCGCTCTGGTTCGTCTTGCGCATCTGGCGACAAGATGAAGCGCCGGCGGGCATTCAGGTCTGTGCGGATCGCATCGATCTGCGCAGAGATGTGCTTGTCTGCGGCCATCTCTTTCTCTATATCCGCTGCGGGCAAAAAGCTGTCCGCCATCATCACGGCATTGATATAGGCAGGATTTATGCCCAGGCGAAGGGCCAGCTCAAACGCTTGTTGGGGCGCTTTGCCATAGTGGCTCCCGTAAGTGAGGATCATGTAGAAATACGGCGTATCGAAATACGCGTCATGCAGAAATGTGCTGACCAGCTCGGGGATCTGCTGTGCATGCACCGGACAGACGATGCCGATCTGCGCGTCCTGATAAGGTTGAGGATCATCGTGGATGGCTTGTGCGATGCTGATGCAGCGCGGATCCAGCCGCTTTGCCACATACAGGCTGTTTCCAGTGGCTGTAAAATAAAACAACATGGCATCTTTTCCCCTTTCCTTACCGCGGCGAACATGGGTGATTGAAGATCAATGGGGAATCTGTTATACTCAGCATGAATATCATCTTTCCCGTGCTGCGCCATGTTCTGTCTGTATTATCCTTCGTTTTGACAGAGAAGTACAATGCCAGACGGGTATGCCAGTATAAACGATATGGATACTGAAAGGGGATAAGCGTGTGATCGAATTACATGAACTGCGCCAATTTGTCACCTTTGCCGATGCAGGAACGCTTTCGGAAGCGGCTGAGATCCTGCATCTGTCTCAGCCTGCTCTCAGCCGCAATATGAAAAAGCTGGAAGAACACCTGGAGATCACCCTGTTCGACCGGCAGAAGAACAAGCTGATGCTCAACGAAAATGGAAAGTATGTCCTGACGCTGGCCCGTAAGGTATTGGAGGAAGCGGATGCGTTGGAAGAAAAGGCACGGGAATTTGACCGCAGGCAGCGGATGATCCGTCTTGGAGTATGTGCGCCGGCGCCGGTCTGGCTCATCGTTCCCCTGCTTTCCCGGTTTTATCCGCAGATGTCCTTACAGACGGAGACCGATTCGGATGCGCATCTGCTGGAGAAGCTGGATAAAGATGAGATCCAGCTTGCGGTGCTGCATGAACCTGTGCAGGATGAGCGCTATTTTTGCAAGATGTGCGGAAATGAGTCATTGTTGTTCGCCCTGCCAAGAGGGCATCGGTATGCCAGAAGGAAATCATTGTCCTTTGCGGAGATGAACGGAGAGAACATGCTGTTGATGGGAGATATCGGGTTCTGGGACTTTGTCTGCACAGAAGAGATGCCAGATTCCCGCTTTCTGACGCAGAGCGACCGTTTCAGCTTCAATGAGCTCGTGCAGGCGTCTACGCTGGCCTCCTTCACGTCTGATCTTGCGGAGAAATACCTCAAGGTGGAAACTGACCGCGTATATGTCCCGATCTCTGATCCAAGCGGCTCAGTGACTTATTATCTGGTCTGTAGGAAAGCGCAGAAAAGAGAATTCTCCGCTTTGTTTTCTGCGATCTGACATCATGCGCGCAGAACATGCGGCATAGGAAAAGGAGCGGATGACCGCTCCCGTACCTGTGCCGCATTTCTTGTTAGAAAAACAGATGTTCGATCAGGATCCTTGCCCCGATCAGGATCAGGATGACCCCGCCCAGGATGCCGGCGTATTTCTTCAGCAGGGAACCCAGCTTGCTGCCGAGATAGACCGCCGCAAAGCAGAGCACGAAGGTCGTTACCCCGATGATCGCGATGCTGGACAGGATGTCCACCTTCAGAAAAGCAAAGGTGATGCCGACGGCGAATGCGTCGATGCTGGTCGCTACGGCCAGAAGCAGGACGTGAGGCAGAGCGAGATTGCAGTCCGCATCATCCTCATCTTCGCCGCGGACCGCCTCGCGGATCATGTTGCCACCGATGAGGGCGAGCAGGATGAAGGCGATCCAGTGATCGATGGCCGTAATCAAAGATTCGAACAGTGAGCCGCTCAGCCATCCCAGCAGCGGCATGAGTGCCTGAAAAGCACCGAACCAGAACGCGAGCATCAGCGCGCAGCGCAGCCGGTTTCCTTTTACGCACATGCCCTTGGCGATGGATACGGCAAAGGCATCCATGCTCAGGCTGATGCCGATCAGAAAGACAGAAAATAATGACATAAGTGATCCTCCCCTGAAAAAAAGAGACTTTCGCGTGTTCAACAAACACGCAAAAGTCTCGCTGTTTCATCTTAAGCCAGATTTCCCCTCAACTGGAAATCATGATGTTGACTTAATCGCTCCGCAAGAGCCAGCTACTCCCTTAAGCAGGATCATGATACCAGAATCAGAAAGGGAAGACAATCCTTTTTACGATGGTTTTACAAATCATGACATAGATCGGAAGGGAGCCATGTGCCTGCTCAACAGCGAAGAGGGGGCGTTCATTTTTTTAATGCTTCGCCAATATCCCCGTCAATGCAGATCGAACGATCTGCAATTTCTTTTGGCGCATAAGCTTCTCCTTTGTTGATGCAGACATAGACCGCCTTATGATTCTCCGCGGTCATCCTCCAGAAGGAAAATTTCACTATCCCAGGGGGATCATGTTTATTGCGCACCATATTTTCATTCAATCAGTCCTTCAGGCAGCCGATCGGAACTACATATACTCCATCCTGCCTTTTGTACGCGTAGTCTCCAACCCCAATTAGAACCATCAAAAAAGAGGGGGCTTTCATTTTGGTTATATCAATTTTGTTCTTTAATGTCTTAAGATTCTCTGCTCCTTCTTCTATCAGCTTATCTCCGCCAAGTTTCACTTCAATCAATCCATAAGACCCATTTCTCAAATGAACCACCGCATCACATTCCAATCCCGTTTTATCCCGAAAGTGATATACTTTCCCATCCAGTGCATCCGCAAATACCCTTAAATCTCTGATGCACATTGTTTCAAAGAACAAGCCAAATGTATTCAGGTCTCCAATCAGATCCTGGGGACCTAATCCCAGTGCGGCAACTGCAATGGAAGGATCCACAAAATAGCGGGTATTCGAAGTCCGTATTGCTGTTTTAGAGCGAAGATTCGGATTCCAGGCCTCCATTTCCTCAATTACAAATATTTTTTGTAATGCGTTGATATAAGAATATACCGTGTCTGTGTCAAGAGATTCCGCATCATTCGCCATGATGTCATCCTTAAGCAAGGTATTTGTTGCCTGTGAGCCCTGGTTTCTGGCATAAGAACGCATGAGGCGCTTTACCCGCTCCGGATTTCTTGTGATTCCATCCGCTCTGGAGATATCAGATTTTACAACCGCATCATAATAATCAAAGGCCTGTTCAAGCGCAACCTCTCCTTTCAGGTCGGTTGCCCTGGGCCAGCCACCGCGGCACACCAGAAAAGCCAATTGATTCAGGTCAAGCGAATTTTCGCCTTCGATCTGTTCCGGTGTCTCAAAGAGTGCATTTAAACTCACCTCTCCAGTCGAGTCCAGAGATTCATATAAGCTCATCGGACGCATCAATATCCACGAGAAGCGCCCTGTTCCGGTATGATGAATATGCTCATGGGAAGCCGGAACTGCAGATCCTGTTAAAATAAACTGTCCCATTTCATCCCTGTGATCGACCTCAAATCTGACGGCATCCCACAGCTTCGGCGCAATCTGCCATTCATCGATCAGCCGCGGGACTTTTCCCTTCAAAAGTCTCCCTGGACTAATTTCTGCCATTGTCAGATTTTGTTGTTCTTTTTCCGGGTCTGCCATATAAAGAATACTGCCGGCAATCTGCTCAGCCGTTGTTGTTTTTCCACACCATTTAGCCCCTTCAATCAAAACAGCACCTTTTCCAAGCAGCCGTTTTTCTAATATTTTATCTGCAATTCTTGCTTTATATTTTCTCATTTAACTTGAGCCTCCTGCCACACAATACCTATTTATATTTTCTCCTGTTCACCCAAAAGCATACCTGTTTTTCGGCATTTTGGCAAATATATTTTCGGCATTTTGGCAGTTGCTTTTTCGGCTATTTGGCTCTTTTGAATTTCTTTCATCAATACACAGCGTCCATAGCAGAAACTGAACCTGCTTCTTTTCATTTTAATTTTTTTAATACATCGCCAATGTCCCCGTCAATACAGACAGAGCGCTCCGCAATCTCTTTCGGCGCCGCCGCATCTCCGTAATTGATACACACATACGTTGCCTCCGGATTCTGGTAAGTCATCTGCCAGAAGGGATACTTGATGATGCCCGGCGTGTTCATGCCAACGCCAAGCTCCAAATAGAGGATAGGCTGATGATCATGACGGCGGATAAACGCATCATAGCGTTCGGCGGCGGCATACCATCCTGCATCCTGGACAAAGGTGTTGTCGGCTCGCAGGTTCATCGACATCGGCCTGCCGCATCTTGGACAGCGGGGGATCAGTTCGGAGGGGACGCTCATGCTGATCGTGATGCCATCGGGCACCTTCAGCCCTTCCTTCATCGTGCGAAAGCCCTGGGCTTCCACCATCTGACGGACGATTTCCTCGTTATCATAAGTCTGATGGTGACAAGGCGCGGAGCACTGCCACAAGCCATAATCGCCCTGGGTGTAGAAGAGGCGGCGCTTGTCAAATCCAGCGCGTTGAAAACAGTGATCCACATTGGTGGTGAGGACGAAATAGTCTTTATCTTTTACTGATCTGAGCAGATCCGAGTATACTGGTTTAGGCGGGTCACAGTATCGGTTGACATAGATGAACCGGCTCCAATATGCCCATTGCTCTTCCAGCGTCGGGAATGGGAAAAACCCGCCGGTGTACATATCGTGAAAGCCATATCTTGCTTCAACATCAGCGAAATAACGCTGGAAACGCTCTCCGTCATAAGCAAAGCCGGCGGATGTGGAAAGGCCGGCTCCTGCGCCGATCAACACAGCGTCTGCCTTGCTTAGGGCTTCTTGAAACCGATGGATATCCTGTTCGATCTGCTTTGTGCGCATCAACATGCGGATACCCCAGGAGCTGTTGATAAATGCGCAGATCCGCATCCTTGAACACATTGAAGATGACCCGGATATCTGCCTGCTGTGCATGCAGGAAGGATGTCACCGTCTGGACTGCGATTTCCGCCGCTGGTTCATGGGGAAAGTGAAATTCCCCGGTGGATATGCAGCAAAAAGCAATGCTCTGGCAGTTGTTTTCCACGGCCAGCTGCAGGCAGGAACGATAACAGGAGGCCAGATCCTCACGATCCTGCTTTCGGACGGCGCCGCTGATCATCGGTCCTACGGTATGCAGGATATGCTTGCAGGGCAGATTGAAGGCCGGAGTGATCTTTGCCTGGCCGATGGGTTCTTCATGTCCTTGCCTGCGCATCATGTCACCGCAGAAGAGACGAAGCTGGATGCCGCTTCTGGAGTGGATGATGTTGTCGATACAGGAATGGAGAGGATGAAAACAGCCTAACATCGCGTGGTTCGCGGCATTGACGATGGCATCTGCTTTCAAGGTCGTGATGTCTCCCTGCCAAAGCACAAGCCGCTGATCATTGGGGATGGAAGGCAGCGTCATGCCGTCTGTGATGCCGCGGCGGTCACGTTCCTCTTGCAGATAGGCATCCTGTATCTTGAGAACATCAGGGCTGATCGGCTTGGGCAGCCTGACGTTCATCAAGCTGCGCAGCAGATCGCTTTGCGCCTGTTCATCAGCGGGAATGGTGATATCGGCATATCGGGGATCTTCGGCCAATAAGGCCTGGATGAGATAGATCCGTTGTTCACGATGGGTCATTGCTGCACGCTCCTTTCATTCTTCAGCGCATTCAGGTCATGAAAGCTGTTGGCGATCAGGCTGCGGACAAAGTCATCCGCAGGATGGCTGAGGATGTTTCGCGGGGTGTCGAGCTGACGGATCTCTCCTTGATCCAAGATCAGCACGCGTGTGCCCAGATAGAGCGCCTCCCGCAGATCGTGGGTGATGAAGACGACGGTGATGCCGGTCTGATCGTGGATGTTCTTGATCTCGCTTTGGAGCTGGCTGCGCGTGATGCTGTCGACCGCGCCGAAAGGCTCGTCCATGAGCAAGATATCCGGGGAAGAGGCCAGCGCGCGGGCAATGCCGACACGCTGCTGCTGCCCGCCGGAAAGTTCATCCGGATAACGGGTGCGCAGGCGGTCATCCAGGCTGACGATCTTCATCCATTTGCGCACGGCCGCTTCGGTCTTTTCCTTGTCCTTGCCATTGAGCAGATTCGGCACATAGGCGATGTTTTCCTCGACGCTCATGTGCGGAAAGAGGATGCTGCCCTGGATGCTGTAGCCGATGCTGCGGCGCAGGGAGATCAGATCAGCTTGCTCGAGATCTTGGCCCTTGACCATGATCTTTCCGCTGTCCGGCTTGATCAGCCCGTTGATCATCTTCAGCAGCGTGGTCTTTCCGCAGCCTGAGGATCCGACCACGGTCAGGAAAGTGCCTTCTTCGATCGAGAGGCTCAGCCCGTTCAGCACACGGGTCTCTCCATAAGTTTTGACGATGCTTTCCATACGGATGGCTGTGCTCATGATCATTCCTCCTCCGTGATCAGTCCGTTTTCCTGCAGATACTGCCTGGCGGCGTCCCGCGGTTCGACATTTTCGCTTTCGACCAGATAGTTCAGATGGGCCATGTCCCGGTCACTCAAGATGCCTTCGACCATGCCGAGCACATCCCGCAGCTGGGGATATCGTTCCAGGATCTTGCTGCGGACCACATTGCCGCACTGGTATGAGGGATAGAAGTGCAGATCGTCATTGAGGATGACCAGATCAGATACGCTGACCTGTCCGTCTGTCGTGAAGATCGGCATCACATCGATCTCATCCTGCGCGATGGCCTGGTATTTCAGCCCGATATCCAGATCGACCGTATTGGCGAAGGTGAGCCCGTAAGTCTCACAAAGCGGGGAGTAGCCGTCTTCTCGTTCGTAGAAGTCGTATTCGGCGCCGAAGGTCAGCTCGTCCGCGATGCCTCGCAGATCAGAGATATTCTTCAGATCATACTGTTGGGCGATCTCGCTGCGCACGGCAAGTGCATAGCTGTTGTTGAAGCCGTACATGCCGATCCATTCCATATCATAGTCTTGCGCGTAAGCATCCTGCAGCTCATCGAAGCGCTCTTCGGTATACAGATCGTCGTTCTTGAGCACCATGTTCCAGGCAGTTCCGGTGTATTCGGGATAGATGTCGAATTCGCCTTGTTCCATGGCAGGCTGGATGTTGGATGTCCCTCCGCCTACGCCCTGGGTGATCTCCACATTCAGATCAGTGTTTTCCTCGATCAGGATATCCAGCATCTCGCCCAGGATATACTGTTCGCTCATCGGCTTGGTCGCGATGCGGATGGTCGGTGTCCTTCCGGCACGCAGGAACAAGGCGGTGGATAAGATGACCGCGGCCAGGGTGGCACAGCCGATCACGGCAGGTCTTCTGCGCCGCTTGTTCGATGAAGGCGCATGGTGCTGCCCGCATCGTTTCTCGACCTTGCCGAGAATAAGGTCGAAGATGAGCGCCAGCGCCGCGATGAGCAGGCTGCCGGTCACGGTCATGGCGGCGTTGTTCGTCGTGATGCCGCGGTAGATGGCCACGCCCAGTCCGCCGGCACCGATGAATGAGGCGATGCCGGCCAGGGCAAGCGTCATGACGACCATGTTGCGGATGCCGGAGAGGATGATGGGCATAGCCAGCGGCAGCTTGATCTTCCACAGGATCTGCCTTCCAGTGCTGCCCATGCCCTCGGCAGCTTCGATGATGCCGGCATTGACAGTCGTCAGTCCGGTATAGGTGCTCCTGACCATCGGCAGCAGCGCATACAGCGTGAGCGCGATGACGGCGGTCAGATTGCCGATGCCGGAAAGCGGGATCAGAAAACCGAGCATGGAAATGGACGGGATCGTATACAGAAAATTGACGATGGGCATGACCAGGCGAGCGCTTTTCTGGTATTCGCTCATGAAGATGCCCAGTGCGCCGCCGATCAAGACGGCGATGATGATGGCAATCAGAGAAATGGCGAGATGTTCCCCGCATAGACCGAGAAAGAAAGATGCGCGTTCGCTCAGTAACGTCCAGACTTCTTGGATCATGCGCGCTCACCTCCGGGAAGGATGGCGTGGACCGGACAAGTTTCCGCACACAGTCCGCAGTGCAGGCAATGCTCCTGTGCGATCTGATAAGGGCTGCCAGCGCAGATGCATTGCTGCGGACAACTGCGCATGCACTTTCCGCATCCGATGCAGTTTGGTCCGATCACAAAGCCCTTTTCTGTCGAGAGGCTGATCTCTCCGCGGCAGATCGGGCTTACGCCGAGATCGAACCATTCCATCTGCTCGATGCGGATGCAGAATGGCTCCAGGATGTAACGGCTGTCGCGTGGATAGACATCATTCATGGACGGATTGTGGTTGAAGATCTCATCGATCCATCGCCGCTGATCGCCCAGCTTCTGCGCTCTTCCGCTGATGCGGAACATCTGAAATTGTTTATTCAGTCCGCTGACGGCGACATATCCTCCTTCACATAGCTGATGATAAAATGCTTTTCCCCGGGCAGTGCAGAAATAGATGGTCTCTTCATCGGCAAGCATCACATCGATGATGCGCACTTGCGGTCTCCCTTCACTGTCCACCGTGGCAAAGGCCACATCTTTGATCTTCCGCAGTTCCTGCAAGATCTGTGCTTTGTTCATATCGATCACTCCTGACCAGCTTGTTCGCTGTTTACAGTGTTCAGTATACGCGGCGTGTCCGGAATGAGAAGTACGCACTTTTTTGTGGCCTGGTTACTTGAAAGAAACCATAAAGGCGCTGACTTGTCATCGATGAGCGCTAATGTTAAAATGCAGAAGAACAGATGGGGATGATGGGAGGAATAGAGGATGGAATGGCTGCCAATCGCTGTGATCGCGGTTTTTGCGCTGATCGCGGCATTGTATCTGACCGTAAAGCGGGCAGTGAAGGATGCCCTGAAGGAATACGCCAAAGAGACGCGTCAGGGCTGAATGATCGCTGAGCTCAGGACGATGCAAGGGAAATGGAGATGTCCGCGTTGAAGCGCGTTGTGTGATCAAAGAGAAGGAAGGGTTACAGATGAAAAAAGAGATGCCGGCCTGTCCGGTGGAAACGACGCTGATGCTGATCAGTGACCGCTGGAAAGTGCTCATCATCCGCGATCTGCTGGATGGGACAAAACGCTTCGGCGAGCTGAAACGCTCGGTGGGCAATATCTCTCAGAAGGTATTGACCGCTAATCTGCGCGCGATGGAAGAGAGCGGCTTGTTGACACGCAAGGTCTATCCGGAAGTTCCGCCGCGGGTGGAATACACGCTGACCGAGACAGGATACAGCCTGAAGCCGATCCTGGATGCCATGAAAGAATGGGGCACGAACTATAAAAACAGCGTGGGCGATCGGGAAGCGGAATGAGGCATCGCTGACCCTGTGTTGATCGGTACGCATGCAGAGAAAGAGGAACATCAGGGATCAAGAAAACCCGTCACCAGGACGGGCTTTTCTATATCATTTAAGTGTACAGCGCATATGACTTGCGCTGAGGGCATGTCTTAATCAGCATAGCGCGGACAGCGGCGAGATGCTCTTCGTCTGCCTTTCTTGCGGCGTGCGGACAGACAGCGACACAGCGCATGCAGGAAATACAGAGATCAGCATCCATCCGGGCAGGATCATTTCGGTCGATGGCCTGGACCGGACAGCGTTCCGCGCATGTTCCGCATGCTGTGCAGTGTTGGCCAGGCTTGGGCAGCATGGCTGAAACGCCGCGGTTTTTATATGGACGGCTGCCGGGAATGCTTGGGACAGACCGATCGCATGCATCCAGTTTTTTCTTGATCTGTCCGGCGAATTCGGACAGCGTCTTCTGATCTTGCGCATCCGGGCGACCAGCTGCGATCTCATGGACGATGGAATGTCGTGCTATGGCCGAAATGGCTGCGACGACATGGAAGCCTGCGGCTTCGGCTGTGTCTTGCAGCTCGACCAGCGCGTCCTCGACGGCCCGGTTGCCATAGACACAGATCAGGATGGCCCTGGCATGGTTTCCGTTGATGGCAGAAAGGCGGTCAACAGCTGGCTGCGGTACTCGCCCGCCATAAGAAGGCACAGCGATGACCGCGACATCGTCCTCTTGCAGGGACAGTGTGGAAAACGGGATCTGCCAGTCGCTCAGATCGATGGCCGTGGACCTTGCGGCCATCGCCTGGATCAGCATGTCCGCCGTTCGCTGTGTGCCGCCGGTCGGGCTGAAACAAATGTTTACGATATGCATATTCTCTCCTCCGATCGTTCGCATCGACCGATGCGCAAGAAGCTCAACTAGTGATCGATCAGATCAGACCGTTTTCTTTGCAATACATGTACACGCCGTCTTCACGGACATCTTTGCAGAGGACATCTGCGGCCTGCTTCAGGTTGGCTGAGGCGTTGGCCATGGCGATGCCGGTGCCGACAGCCTGCAGCATCTCGATGTCGTTGTCACCGTCTCCGAAGGCAGCGGCTTCATCCGGACTGAGCTGAAAATGTTCCAGGATCTTCTGGACACCGATCCCTTTTCCGCCGCTGGCTGGGATGATGTCTACTGCTCGATCCCACCATGCGGCGATCTTGGCATGGCGGACATCACGCATGACCATCGGATATTCTGAAGGATAACAACCCATCATGATCTGATAGACTTCCTGCTGTGCGAGCAGCGTGAAGTCCTCGCTGACCTTGACCTCTTGTTTTGAGATGGCATAGTAATCGATCAGGTCCTGGTCTTTGCCATTGGCGCTCATCCGCTCTGCGGTGGCGATGGACACCGGGCGGTGAATGTCCGCTGCGTTTTTGATGATGATGTGCACATCCTCTGTCGGGATAGGGTTGCGGTAGATCACGGTATCCTCCGTGTAACAGAGCGAGCCGTTGAAGGTCAGAAACGCATCGAAGCGCGCCCCGTGAAAATCAGGGAGAGAAATGGGCGGTCTGCCGGTCGCTACACAGATCTTGATGCCGTTTTCCTGCAGACGGCAGAGTGTTTCTACGGTCCGTTCAGAAATGACTTTTCGCTCCATATCGATCAGTGTGCCGTCAATGTCGAAAAAGATGATCTTGATGTGATTGCGCATACGATGTCCTCCCTGTTTATCTGATATGATTATATCAGGAAGATCAGGAAGACACCAGCAGCTGGATCAGGGTTTCTGCATGGCCTGAAAGATCAAATATATGCCGAGGAGAAGGATGCCGACAGATAGACCCAGGATGATGCCGGAGAGCAGATCCTGCATCGGCGAGCCAACGAAATGCGGTGCAAGGGCCTGCAAGGCAATGCCGAATATGAGCATGATGACACCATGCAAGATGCCGTTTTGTCTTTCCAGTTCTTGGGTGCGCCGCAGCAGTTCCATCAGCTGCCGCTCATGCAAAGATGCTTCTTTGCCCTCGATGAGCTCACTGACACTGATGTCAAGGGTTTCGCATAAAGACTGGATCAGCGCATAAT
The DNA here is from genome assembly GCA_900543035.1 of uncultured Solobacterium sp. GTDB lineage: Bacteria > Bacillota_I > Bacilli_A > Erysipelotrichales > Erysipelotrichaceae > Merdibacter > Merdibacter merdipullorum. Next base: position 2,611 of record UQPV01000015.1, on the reverse strand, counting down.
CTGGCATGCTTCTGCCGCATTCCCATTTTGACACGGTCTTGTCGCTGATGCCGAGCTGCTCTGCCAGCTGTGCCTGCGTAAGGTTCTTGATTCGTCTTTTTTCTGCGATATATCGTCCGATCTGTTTTTGATTCATCATGGCCACCTCGCTTTCATCTTTATTGTAATGAGGATCTTGTCATTTTCCTACTATTTGATGGTAGAATTTGAGGATAGTTCGTGTCAATTTGTCAAAATCGCATCTGTTACTGGGCATATGAAAAACATCTTGCTTGCATGTTGCCATGGCAGACAAATAATATTTTTATCATGTTTCGTAACTCCTCATAAGTCCTGTATTTCTTCTCAATTGCTTGATATTACAGGGATTTTCGCATTTTTTGTGTTGCCCGAGCCACCATCTGTTTGAAAGTTTTTTCTCAAATCGTCTCGTGATTTCTCATGTTTTTCCCTGCAATATTGGTAAAGACGTTGGTAAAACAAACCGCTTTACCAACGAGCAATTTTAAGCGTTTGCCACTCGCAGCAGTTCATCTTTGGCGTCATCAAACTTCACATGGGTGTAGGTGTTCAGTGTTACGCTGATGTCTGCATGACCCATGATGTACTGCAATGTCTTGGGGTTCATCCCGGATTTTGCCATATTGGAGCAGAAGGTGTGCCTGCACACATGAGGAGTTACCTTCGGCATCTGGATACGGTAAATCTTGTTATACTTTTGGACGATATGCTCCAGGTACTTCTCCCAATGAAGTGCCACCATGGGCATATCGTTCTTATCCAGAAACGGAAAACCAGCATATCCATCTACCATTGGCTCCGTTTTTGGGTGGGCTCGGTTGGCAATGATCCGGCGGAAACAGGAGGCCACCTCCTCAGTCAACGGAACATAGCGGATACCGCTTTCTGTCTTTGGCTGCTGGATCACATACTCCATCTATGATGTTCTCTGCAACTGATGATCTACCTTGATACGCATTTCCTCAAACTCAACATCCTGGAGCGTAAGTCCACAGAATTCCGAGATACGAAGTCCTGTGTGAAAGAGAATATAGATCCCGTCGTAGTATCTGCTGAAATGCTTATCCTCTTTGATGAACTTCAGAAGATCCCGTTCCTGTTTCCGGCTGATGGCTTCTCTTGTCACTGAGTCATTGACAACTACCGATGCCAGCTCAAAACCGAACGGATTCTTGCGGATCAGGTCATCATCCACCGCCATCTGGAATGCGGGTCTGAGAACACCTCGAATCGAATGAATCGAGCTATACCCTCGGCCATCCACCTTTTGAAGCTTGATGAGCCATGCTTTGGCATCCGACAAACGCACCTTGTCAATGCGCTGCCTTCCAAACGGCTCTTTTTTCAAGATGTTGATTACCGTCTTGTATCCTGCGACCGTATTATGGCGAACGCCGGTTTTCAAGGACACATACTTTTCCACCAGTTCCAAAACCGTGAGCTTTCCACCGTTGGTTACGATGTGATCAAACAGATCAGCTTCAATCTGCTTTTCCTTTTCTCTCAGGACTCCATCCGCCCCCTTTCCAGTCCGCCCTTCCACAAATGTCACGATGATGTCGCGCAACAGCTTTACAGATGCCTCCACCTTTTCATAGGTGACGACCTCCAGCTTCTGGTAAGCCTCCTCCCATTCCCTATCCCGTTTCCAATTGGGGCGCTGTGGAAGGATATGCTCCAGCTCCCGCTCACTCTCCTCCTGAAGCCGCACCTGCCCGCCCAGCACCGCTCCCATATAGCTTCCATTGGCAATGAGGGGAACCGCGAAATCCACCAGACCGGCGTGGCAGCGGTAGATGTACGGCTGCCCGGTGATCGCGGCGTAAAGTCCGCCGTGCGCGTCGCATTGCTCACACATCTCTGCAAATCCCTTTGCCTGCCTCCCCAGCATGCAGTGAGATGTGAAGCCGCTGTATTTGGTAATGGGTATGCCTTTGTAATCCACCGCGATAAATGCAAGGCCCATCGCTTTTGAGCAATTATCCTGGATGTTCTGCAGCAGGTCCAGATCAATAAAATCGGACAATTTTCTTGCGTCCTCCATGCCCCTCTATCCTCCTTCTCAATTTTCCGTTCCGCCCCATCTCCCGGCGCAGACAAAGGGTTTTACTCTACCGGATATCCGGTAGCGCAAGTGGGTACCCACTTGCGCACCAGCCATGTTTTTTCTCTATTATAACAAAAAAGTCCATTTGAGCAACACCACTTTATCCAAATAATTACTTTTTTGAGAAAAAAACACATGGCAAGCCCGCCATGTGTCTTAATTTGCTGCGTTTATTCCAGGCAATCCAGGTAAATTTGCGTAACCGCTCCGATGGCCTGAACCGCATCCTCCATCGTATCCCACCGCTCCCGCTCAAGCAGAAGGTACCGGCAGAGCACCAGGCAGAGCTCGTGCGCCTGTATCCGCGCCTCCCCGTCCAGCCGGGCGAACTCCGGGGTCAGGGATGTTGTAATCTGGGGGAAGCAGGGCACCGCCGCAAACCCGAGCACGTCCGGCAGGAACCCACGGGTCAGGTGTTCGCAAAATCCGCCCGATCTCTGATAAATCGGCTTTGCATCCTCTCTCCAAAACTCCGTAAAGTGC
>UQPV01000014.1 GCA_900543035.1 uncultured Solobacterium sp. | reverse complement strand
GGAGAGCTTTCGTTTCCGACAGCATCATAGGCTACGCCTTTGATACGAATTTTTCCATCTGCAAGCTGAGTTGAATCAAATTGAATCTTCCCTGAAGCGTTTGCTTCACCGATCAGCTTCCACGACTCGCCATCATCGATCGAATAGAACAGCGCCGTTTTTGTCACAGACACATTATCTTGCGCACTGACCGTAAAGTTTACCTGTCCCGAAAGATAAGATGAATTTGCAGGTGTGATCTTTGTTACGACCGGAGCCTCTGTATCATCAGCCAATGTAGCACCAACTACATCAGATGGCTCGCCCTCCCGACCGAATTCATTGACACCGACAACATAGTAATAATATGTCTGATCGGCTTCTACACTTGTATCGGTATACGCAAGAATATCTCTTCCACTGATTTCTTTCAGTAAGCGATACTGTTCTTCTCCCGCAGCTCGTCGGTAAATCCGATATGTCTCGGTATCCACTTCACCAGAGATTGCCCAGCTGAGGAATATGCCATTTACATCGCTGACCGCAGAAACCCCAACGATCTTTCCTGGTCTGCTTCGATCGATAGAAACAGTTTTTCTCATTTCAGTTACTGCGCCATCAACATCTTCAAATACGAATACAAGAACATATTCACCATCTTCAAATGCAGTAATATCCCAATCAAAAGTATACGTAGCATATTTGCCGGAGATATAGCGGAATTGTGCATCACCAAGATATAGACGTTCATGATCAACGACATAATACAATTTTGCGCTGTTTGTTTTCCCCTCAAATGGCTCATGATTATCATTATTGTCCATCACGATCGTAAGCGTAGAATTCTCATCACTTACCTTATTCAAACTATGACCAGTTTCAATACTGATGACTTCTGGATTCTTAGGCGTAACTGAAATTTCTCCTGCACCGGTCAGATTACCATTTTCCGTATAACCACACACAGTATATTGGTAAGTCTGATTCGTCTCCAGATTACGATCAGTATAAGTCAGCTCGGTTGTTCTTCCAATCTCCTCACCGTCACGATAAACAATATATCCGATTACTTGATCATTCAGATGCGCACTCCATTTTAATACAACAGAATGACTATATAATTGAGAAATATCAAAATTAGGCACACGAGGATTCAAATAATCTGAAGAAAATTGAACAGAATCTCCAACATATTTAGAATAAGCAGAGACATATGCATCATATGATTCACCTGGCACATACACCGTCTCCAGCTTGCTCATACTTGAAAATGGGTTGTATAAACTACCGTTGATCTTCGCGGGTTCTGGACTCATGAACGTGATCTCGCTCACATTTGTACAACCATCAAATGTAGAATCTCCATGCTGTATGAATCCTTCTCCGAATATGATGCTCGTGATGCCGCTCATATTCTGAAATGCTTCCGTTGGCAAACTTGAAACCTGATCAGGGATCACCAGTTCCCCAACTATATTCTTACAACCGTCAAACGCATTATAATTTATCCTTTGTAATGTATCTGGAAGTTCGATCCTTCCGTTGAATCCCGCACATTGGCAAAAAGCCCTGCTGCCTATGCTCGTTACCCCTTCCGGTATGATCAGATCTCCGGTCAGCTTTCTACATTGATAAAACGTACGATCTGATATGGATGTCAATGATGCTGACAGCTTTAATTCACCGTCAAGAGATGTACATTGATAGAAAGCAGACGATCCTAAAGATGTCACGCTGTCTGGGATGATCAGATCTCCTGTCATTCCTGTGCATTGGTAAAATGCATTGCTTCCGATCGTTTTCAATCCTGTTGGAAATTCTATTCCCTTTAAGCTCGTACATTCTCTAAATGCGTTATCTCCTATAGAAATGAGTGCATCTGAAAAAATCACTTCTTCTAAAGCTGTACATCCGTTGAATGCATTTATACCAATCATTTCAACACTATCTGACATTGTTACCTTCGTCAATGTCGTGCAGTTCTGGAATGCAGATGATCCGATCGCGGTTACTCCTTCTGGGATCACTACCTCTCCGCCTTCACCAAGGTATTTGATCAGTATACCATCTTCTATTTGAAAGTCATCCTGATCTGCAGTTATTTCGGTTGTCTCTCCCTCTATTGTATTCTGCGGAGCGGCAAATGTAGAAATCGGGTATTGAGTGACCATCATGGACACGGCCAATATCAACGACAGCATTCTTTTCATGTCTTTTCTCCCTCTCTTTTTCGATTTAATATGTTAAACTTCCCATTATCTCTTATATATCATAATCGGCAAAGGAAAAGGGGGATTTCTACACCAACCGCAAGGATAGCGCTTTCAGCGGCAATTAAAAAACGATGAAGACCGCTCAGTCTTCACCGTAATGATCATTTGACGACATCTTTGACGATGACGTTCACCGTGCGTCTGCCCCTGAAGCTGTTGATGCCGATGGTGCCGACAAAGGTGTCGAAATCACCGTTCTTGAGCTCCTGCATGCGGGCGCCGGGATTGAAGTAAAGCAGCTCCATGCCGGAGGCCGTGCGCCATTTCATATGCTTATTGTTGCTCAGCGTCCGGGAATCGACGATCTGGGGATGTGCGATGCAGAAGAGCGGTTCTTCAAAGCCGTTGCCAAAGGGCCTGAGCGCATCCAGCGAGCTGACCTCTCTGAGCGTGAGCATATCTTCGCTGACCGCAATGGCCGCTTGTTCCGTCTGCTCCTGCAGCGGGGTCTTTCGCATCTTTTGCTCGACATATCGCATGACCTTTGGCAGATCGATCATCGCAAAGCCGATGCCGGCTGCCTGGGCATGGCCGCCATACTCGCTCAGACAGTCCAGACCGTCAAAGAAGGTGCTCAGATCCATCCCTTTGGGGGCGCGGATGCTGCCGCGGCACTGCGCGCCTTTTTCCGCCAGCACCATGCATGGCTTTCCCAGCTGCTCGCACAGCTTGCCGGCCACCAGACCGACGATGCCTTCATGGAAAGAAGGATCACAGATGACCAGAAAGGCCCGGGAGCGATCTGCTTTTTCCAGCGCCGTCTGGCTCATCTGCTCGCTCATCGTCTTGCGCAGCGTATTGAGATCGCTGATCTGCGCAGCCATGTTCATGAGCAATGCGCCATTGTCTGAGAGCAGGTAGCGCACCGTATTGTTCGCGTTGGCCTTATCTGCCAGCCTGCCGGTCACGTTAAGCTTGGGGACGACCTGGAAAGCGATCTTCGTCTCATCCCAGGGAGAGCTGTCATTGGCCAGCAGCTGGATGCAGCGCACTTTTTTCTCATTCAGGATGGCGATGCACTGTCTGACGATGGCCCTTGTCTCCTTGCGCATCGCCATGACATCGCCGATGGCAGCGATGCCGGCCAGCACGATCTGCCGCTCATTCGCCGTGCCCAGCGCCCGGCTGACTTCCAGGGCGACGCCTGCCCCGCTCAGCGTGTCGAAGGGCTCGCCCATCAAGAACGGATGCAGAAGAGCCGCACACTGAGGAGGCTGGGCTTCATCGATGGCATGATGGTCCGTGACGATGACGTCGATGCCCAGTTCCTCCGCTTTCTGCAGTGCCTCATGCGCGCGCACGCCGTTGTCCACGGTGATGAGCAAAGCATACTGCCTCTGGGCAGCCAGCTCCACCGTGTGCGCGTGAAGCCCGTATCCCTCGCTGAAGCGGTTGGGGATGTAAAAGCCGCATTCGATGCCGAAGCGCCTCAGCGCATCCACCATGATCGCCGTCGCACAGATGCCATCCGCATCATAGTCGCCGCAGACCATCACCTTTTCCTGGCGCGCCTTGGCAGTTCGGATACGCGCAGCGACTTCTCCCATGCCTTGTGCAGTAAATGGATCACAGAGGACGGGCGGCTGAAACAATGCGTCCAGATCTTCCTGAGGAAGATCATGCTCTGCCAGCACCCTGGCGCACAGCCGGCTCAGCTGATGACGCCGCATGAGCTCCTCTTCCCGCATGGGATCGATTTCGGTAATCTTCATAGTTTCCTCCTGATAACACAACGCAGGCAGTTTCCTGCCTGCGTTCTTGGTTGATATTAGTCGTTCACGCCCGGAACGATCATTTCATCGAGTTCCTTCTTGGAACGCTTGACCTTCTTGACCTTCTTCGGCTTTTCACGCAGGCGCAGATGATACCAGAGCTGAGCAGCGATGAACAGCGAAGAGCCGGCGCCGGCGATCAGGCCGATCAGCAGCGTCAGGTTGAAGACGAAGATGGCGCCGCTTCCCATGAACAGCAAGAAGATGACCGGAAGCATCGTCGTCAGCGTCGAGAATACCGAACGCGTGCAGGTCGCCTGGATGGCTTCATTGACGAGCTCACGGTATTCTTCCTTCGTGATGCGTCCGCGGTGTGCGCGCACACGGTCACGGATACGGTCGAAGACGACGATGGAGTTATTGACGGAGTAACCGATGATGGTGAGCAGCACCGCAACGATCTCCGTATTGATCTCCAGACGGAAGATGGCGCAGAAGGCCAGGATGATCAGCACGTCATGGATCAGTGCCACGATGGCAGAGAGCGCATAGTCCCACTTGAAGCGCACGCTCATATAGATCAGGATACCGATCCAGGCCAGCACGGAGATGATCACGGCATTGCGCACCAGCTCCTGGCCGATGACCGGCGTAACGGTGTTGTCCGTTACCTCATGACCATACGTCTCCTGCAGGCTTGCCTTGACGGTGCTCATCGTATCCGCATCGACGGCATCCTTCAGATAGACGCTGGCGATATTGCTTTCCGAACCGTTGATCTTCACGCTGGAAGGATCAAGGCCGAGCTCTTCCAACTGAGATTCCAGCGTATCCTGATCGATCGCCGCATCGCTCTGGATGGTCAGCGTCGTACCGCTGGTGAAGTCGATGCCCAGGTTCATGACTCCGTTGCCGCTGAAGCCGTTGACGCCCATGCAGACGATGGAGATCACCAGGATGGCCAATGACGTGCAGATGAAGTACTTTGCCTTGCCGACAAAGTCGAAGCCCTTGAACTTCGTGAACTTGCGGCGTTCCTCGCCTTTAGAGACATCTGGGACATCGCTCTTCTTGACGCCGAAGAGCTCATAGCGCTCGTCCAGATAACCGCTGTTGACCAGCAAGCCCAGCAGGAAGCGGACGATGAACACGATCAGCAGCAGCGTGGTGATCGTAGAGACGATGAGCATCGTCGCGAAGCCCTTCACGCTGCCCGTACCGAAGATATACAGGATGAGCGCGGAGATGAACGTGGTCAGCTGCGCGTCGACGATCGTGCGGAAGGAGTCCTTGGATCCTTCGCGGAAGGCCGTCTTGACGCTGCGGCCGGCATACATGGATTCCTTGATGCGCTCAAAGGTCAGGATGTTGGAGTCGACCGCCATGCCGACACCGAGCACGAGCGCCGCAATGCCGGACAGCGTGAATACCGCGCCCATGGCATTGTACAGCAGGAATACGACGAAGATGTATACGGCAAGCGTGATCGCGGAGATGACGCCCGGCAGGCGGTAGACGCAGATCATGAACAACATGACCGCGGCCACGCCGATCGCGCCGGCCAGCATCGTGGATGAGAATGCATCCATACCGTAATCCGCAGAAACGACATCAGAATAGATCTCGGTCATCTGTACCGGCAGAGATCCGGAATTGATCAGATCTGCCAGTTCGGTAGCGCTTTCCAGCGTAAAGTTTCCGCTGATCTGCGCGCTGTCGCCATTGATTCCCTCAGAAATCGTGGCAGCGGAGATGTAGGCCGGATCTTCCTTGCGGGACTCAGCTGCATATGATTCCCCTTCTTCATAATCCAGCCAGGCGACCATCAGGTTCTGACCGCTGCCCATCGCGGCCACCTGGGAAGTCACCTGATAGAATGTGTTCGAATCGCTCAGATTCAGGTTGACCACATAGTTGCCATACTGATCCTGCGCAACGCTGGCGCCGCCTTCTTCCAGCACGGTCGCGTCCATCAGTAAGTTATCATTGACATCGCGGAATGTCAGATTTGCCGTGGAAGAGATGATCCGTCTTGCCTGTTCCGGGTTATCTACACCGGCCAGCTGCACGCGGATGCGGTTGTCGCCTTCCACTGTGATCTCTGGCTCGTTGACACCGAGCACGTCCACACGTTTGCGAACCGAGGAGACCACCGAAGACATCTCAGGCATGTCCTGACCGTCCAGCGGCGAAACCTCATACAGAATTTCAAATCCGCCCTGAAGATCCAGCCCCAGCGTCATGCCGTTGCGGATGCTCGGAGCGAGCGTTACAATCATCGTAAGAATCGTGATCACGCAGATCCCAAACACGATTAGTCGTGATTTCTTCATTCATTCAATCCTCCAATCTTGCGATACACCTCATCCACGTCGGCAGTCTTGCACTGCACGATCACCTGTCTGGTGAGATAGGCGACGATTTCCCCGACTTTCAGCTTCAGGATGTCATCCACGGCTTCATGCAGCGTCAGCGGAACCTGTTTCTTCCAGATCAGTCCTTTAAGCGTATCCTCCAGATGTTGATATGTTAAAGAGGACAGCTGCTCTCTCTGGAGCCTGCTCAGCTGCAGATAAATCGTCAGCTGGATAAATCGGTCCTCAAGCAGATCTTCCAGACTCATAGCCACCCTCCTTAAGTATATGCCACCTCATTATATCATTAAAAAAGTCACTTTTAAATCCATTTTTCATCAAAACACGAACATATCAGACATCAATCACACGTAAAATGAACAAGAGAGTGTGATCTGATGTGAAAAAAACTGTGCTTGTTTCCGCTCTTCATCTGGTCTTTGTCTCCGTTGCGGCCAAGATCTTATCCTTTGCCGTGCGCATCTTGCTGGCCAGAGAACTGAGCAGCGAAGCGATGAATCTGTATGCGCTTGCATCGCCGACCATGGTGTTTCTGATCGCCATCGTGCAGCAAGGCATCCCTTCTGCCCTCAGCAAGCTCACCGCCCAGCAGGAAGACAGCAAGCCGCTGTTCGCCTCGGCGATGATCACGATGCTCACCACGGCGGCCGTCATGAGCGTCTATGTGCTCGTGCTCCCTTATTTCGCCGGCGGGATCCTGCATCACGCCGAGCTGGTCCCGGTGCTGCGCGCGATCATCCCTCTGCTTCCATTCGTCGCGCTGAGCGGACTGCTGAAGGGCTATCTCTATGGCCGCCAGCAGCACTTTGCGGCCAACAACGCCCAGCTGTATGAGGAAGGCAGCCGGCTCCTCTTCCTGCTGGCCTTCTTTGCGGCATGGGACATCCGCGACCCGGCCATGCTGGCGGCCGCGGCGATGATCAGCGTCAGCGTCGGAGAGATCGTCAGCTGCCTCTATATGATGCTGCGGCTGCGTGTGCCCTTTGCTCGGGCGCGGCGGATGCCCTCAGCATTGCGCGGCGTCTCCCTTTCCGCCATGCGCGAGGTGCTCTCGATCTCCATGCCGATGATGGGCAGCCGGATGAGCGGTTCGCTTACCTATTTCCTCGAGCCGATCCTCATGCTCGCCCTCATCCCGGCTTCCGCGCAGGACGCCATGGTCCAGACTTACGGCCTGCTCAACGGCTACACGCTGCCGCTGCTCACGATGTCCGGCTTCCTCAGCATCACCTTGAGCAACTATCTGCTCCCCTCATTCACCTACGCGCTGGCGCACGCGCAAAAAAAACAGGCGCATCGGCAATGCCTGCTCATCCTCACCTGCTGTTTCTTCTTCGGCGCGCTGTGCTCCTTGGGCTGCTTTTTCTTCCATGAGGAGCTGTTCACCTTGTTTTACCATACGAGCAAGGGCTCACAGCAGCTGCGCGCCCTTGCCCTGCCTTTTCTGTTCTTTGCGCTGCAATCCCCGCTCAGCGCCCTCATGCATGCCTGTTCGCTGAGCACGCGCGCCTTTCGCGACACGCTGTATGGCTCATTGTTCCGGCTGAGCGCGGTCTGCCTGCTCTCTCCGCTCCTTGAAGAAGACGCGCTGCTCCTCGGCATGTGCGGCGGCATGCTCATCACGACCTTCCTGCACGCTTTCCGCCTGCTTTCTTTCTGGAGACGGCGCGCTGCGTGCGGATGAGGAAGAGCCCGTTTTTCTGCAGCAGGCACAAAAACACCTCCTGCACGGAATGGATGCCTTTCTTCTTCAGCTGCGCATTCAGCCACGCTTCATCCTTTCCGATGGCCCGCAAGGCGCTCTGGCTGACCTCACCGTCGCTGATCAGCGGTTCAGGATAGAGCACCTGGCACGAATGCTTGGGCAGGATGGAAAGCGTGCCATTGTTCTCCAAGATCGCAAAGGCGACCTCCGAGGGGGAAGACAGATCCTTGTCATGCAGCTGCGACATGAGATCATCGATGCTGTAGCGCTCTTTCCGCATCATCTGCTGGTCGATCATGCCGTTTTCGATGATGATGACCGCCTTGCCGTCAAACAAGTCGCGGATCCGCTTGTTCTTGAGCAAGACCCATGAGATGACGATCTGCAGCAGCGCCAGCACGGTGATGGGCACCAGCGAGCGAAAGATGCTCACCTTCACATCGGTGATGGAGATGGCCAGCAGCTCTGACATGACCAGGTAGATCACGACATCAAAGACGCTCAGCTCTCCCACCTCGCGCTTGCCCATGACGCGCAGCGCGAAGATGATGACGAAGTAGACGATGATGCAGCGCAGGATGAGCGAGCCATAAAAAGCGAATTCCTCCATCATATCCATCCCCTTTCTCTCATATGCTGAAACGAGGTGAAACACATGAAACAGGCGTTGAAGCCCTATGGACTCTCCTTGCTGTTCCTGATCGGCTTCCTGCTGTTATTTTCTTTCCTTTCCGCTGTTTTATACTATTTTTCGCTGATTTCCGCCGCGGCCTTTCACATCATCAACGATGCGGCGGCCTATGTGGGCATGCTCATCTCCGGTGCGCTCTTCGGCTTTCTGATCAGAAAAAAAGCGCTCCCTCAGGCGCTGCTCATGAGCGTGATCCTCATGATCTGCAGTCTGTTCCTGAAGGAAGCGCAGGATCCCCTGATCCATGTCGTCTGTCACGGCGCGCTGTTCTTCATCTGCGCGCTGATCTCACACATGACCCTCATTCATCCTGATCGCTGAGCGTGAACAGATCCTCTTCTTTCGAACGATAGCCGAAATGGCGGTATGCCTTTTCGGTGACGATGCGGCCGCGCGCCGTGCGGTTGATGAAGCCGATCTGCAGCAGATACGGCTCGTAGACGTCTTCCAGCGTCATGCTCTCTTCGCCGATGGAGCTGGCGATGGCATCCAGCCCGACCGGTCCGCCGCGGAAGCGCTCGATGATGCCGCGGATGTATTTGTGATCGACGCTGTCTAATCCCAGCGAATCGACCCGCAGACGGTCCAGTGCATCGGCTGCCACCGCTTTGGAGATGACGCCGTCGTTGAGCACCTGCGCAAAATCCCGCACGCGGCGAAACAGCCGGTTGGCGATGCGCGGCGTGCCGCGGGAACGCAGCGCGATCTCATGCACGGCATCCTCGTGGATCTGCGTATCCATCACCCTTGCAGTGCGGCGGATGATCGCCTCCAGCTCATCCAGCGCGTAATACTCCAGCTGCGAGATGATGCCGAAGCGGTCTCTGAGCGGCGCGCTGAGATCGCCCGCGCGCGTGGTGGCGCCCACCAGCGTGAAGGGCGGCAGATCCAGACGGATGCTGCGCACCGTCGCGCTGTCCTTGCCGACCACGATATCGATGCAGTAATCCTCCATCGCCGGATACAGCACCTCCTCCACCTGACGGGGGAGCCGGTGGATCTCGTCGATGAACAGCACATCCCCTGCTTCCAGCGTAGACAGCACAGCGGCCAGATCGCCGCTTTTTTCGATGGATGGGCCGCTCGTCGTCTTGAGCTTGCCGCCCATCTCATTGGCCAGGATATAGGAAAGCGTCGTCTTTCCCAGCCCCGGCGGGCCATAAAGCAGCACATGGTCGAGCGCCTCGTTGCGCGCCCGCGCCGCGTCGATGAAGACGCGCAGGTTTTCCTTGAGCTGCTTTTGCCCGATGTATTCGCTCAGCGTCGAGGGACGAAGCGAGATCTCACCTTCATCCATCGGTTCTCTTTCCGCTGATACCATTCGTTCCATTGATCATACCCCGCTTTTCTTTGCCATGATGCCCAGCGCCTTGCGGATATATGCATCTGTGCTCACCGGCTCCAGCTTTGCCAGCTCGCGGCGCAGGGCAGTCAGCTCCCCGCCGCGATAGCCCAGCGCACGCAGCGCATCCATCGCATCATTGAGTTCCTGATTTTCCTCGGCCTTGCTCTCCTGGACCTCTTCCACCAGCTTGCCCTTCAGGTCGAGCACGATCTGCTGCGCCGTCTTGGCGCCGATGCCCGGCAGGCTCTTGAGCAGCTTCACATCATTATTCTCGATCGCTTCGATCATCCGCTCAGGCGTACATGTCCCCAGCATGGCCAATGCCGTCTTGGCCCCCACGCCCTTGACCGAGATCAGGCGCAGGAATATCTCATATCCTTCCATCGACTCAAAGCCGAACAATGAGATCCCATCTTCACGCACTTGCTGATAAGTGTAGAGCGTCACTTCGCTGCCGATGCGGAACTTGTGCGTCTGCGGCGTAAAGATGCGATAGCCGATGCCATGATTATCAACGATCAGCGAGTCGGCGCTCAGGCTGAAGATCGTTCCTCTGACAAACGCGATCATGGGCGCGCCTCACCATGCGATGTCCAGCTCGACCGGACAATGATCGCTGCCATAGATCTCCATGTGGATCTTCGCATCCACGATGTGCTCCCTCAGCCGGTCAGACACGATGAAATAATCGATGCGCCACCCTGCGTTGTTCTTGCGCGCGTTGAAGCGATAGCTCCACCAGGAATACGCCCCTTCCCGATCCGGATACAGATAACGGAACGTATCCGTAAAGCCGCTGGCGAGCAGCGTGCGCATCTTCTCCCGCTCCTCATCGGTAAAGCCGGCATTCCGCCGGTTCGTCTTCGGATTCTTGAGGTCGATCTCCTCCTTGGCCACATTCAGGTCGCCGCACAGGATGACCGGCTTCTGCGCATCCAGCTTGTGCAGATAGGCGCGGAAGTCATCCTCCCACACCATGCGGTAGTCAAGCCGCGCCAGCCCGTCCTTGGAGTTGGGCGTATAGCAGGTCACCAGGTAAAAGTCCTCATATTCACAAGTGATCACACGCCCCTCCTGATCGTGCTCCTCGATGCCCAGTCCGAACGTGACCGACAGCGGTTCCTTGCGGGTGAACACCATGGTCCCGCTGTATCCTTTGCGCACGGCGCTGTTCATATACTGATGATAGCCTTCGCTGACGATCTCCGCCTGCCCCGGCTGCATCTTCGTCTCCTGCAGACAGAAGATATCCGCGCCGCTGGCTTGAAAATAATCATAAAACCCTTTATTGATGCAAGCTCTCAGCCCGTTGACATTCCATGAGATAAGCTTCATTTGATTTCTCCTCCGTTCATAAACCGCCGGCAGCTTTCCATGGAACGATAGACCATCTCTGCCGTCGCCTCCTCACTGAGCCACGCCAGATGCGGGGTGAGGATCACATTGTCAAAGCGCTCCAGCTCCTCCAGCTCAGGAAAAGCGAGCGGGATCGCCGAACAGTCATGATAATACCAGCCGCTCTCCTGCTCGAGCACATCGAGCGCGGCCCCGCCGATCTGCTGCCGGCGCAGCGCCTGGATGAGCGCCTGTGTGTCGATGAGCCCGCCGCGAGCCGTATTCACCAGGATGGCATCCCGCTTCATCCTCTGCAGCTGCGGCGCGCCGATGATGTGTCTGGTCTGCGCATTCAGCGTCAGATGGAGCGTCACCACATCGCTGCCGGAAAGCAGCGTGTCCAGATCCACAAAGCTGCCATAAGGGCGCAGTTCTTCCTTCTCTTGCCTGGAATACATCAGAAAGCGGCAGCCGAAGCCGCTGAGATGGCGGATGAGCATGCTGCCGATGGCGCCGCAGCCGACCACGCCGACCGTCCTTCCTTCCAGATTGCGGCCATAGACGCCCGCAAACGAAAAGTCGCGGCGCACGAACTTCTGATGGACACGCTTCATCTGCCGCATCGCCATCAGGATGAGCATGATCGTGTAATCCGCCACCGTCTGCGGCGCATAAGTGATATTGTCCACCGCCATGCCGATGGCCCTGGCATGCGCCAGGTCGATATGATCCATGCCGACCGTCCGCGTGGACAGAAAGCGCACGCCCATCGCCTGCCACGCATCGAGCAGCGCCGCCGGCACCGGGATGGAGAGGATGCTCACGCACGTGCACCCCTGCGCCAGATGCGCGCTGGCCAAAGAAGGATCTTCCCGGTGCAGCTCCACCTGCAGGCCCATCTCCCTTCTGGCTTCCTCAAAGCATGGCCGCTCCTTATCCGATACGCCATATACGCAAATCTTCATTCGCTTCCCCTGCCTTCCCCTTGCTCTTCAAACGCGCTGCCTTCCCGAAAGACGCGCATCATTTCGCCGGTCAGCGATATGCCTTCTTCATCCATCGGCACATCTTCCCGCTTCACCCATCTCGCCTCGGCCAGCTCCCGCTCATCGCGCGTGATCAGCGGACTGCCTTCCAGCTCACAGAAAAAGCCGCACAGCAGGGTATCGGTGAACGACCATGGCTGGCTCTTGTAATAGCGCAGATGCTTCACCTTGAGCCCGGTCTCCTCCATCACTTCGCGGCGGACGGTCTCCTCCAGCGTCTCCCCGATCTCGCAGAATCCGGCGATGAGCGCATATTTCTGATACTGCCGGCCGGCATAGCGGGTCAGCACGATGGCGTCGCGCGCACGATCGACCACCGCGACGATGACCGCGGGGCAGATCTTCGGATACTCCTGCCTGCCGCAATGCGCACAGCGCATCATGCGCTCATGCGCATCGTGATGCATGAGCCGCCCGCAGCCGCCGCAAAACGTGCGCGAGCGATACCAGGACCACAGCTGATGACCGCTGATGCCGATCATGGCAAGCACATGCGGACGCAGCGTGCGCAGCCAGCGCGTGCTGACATATTCCATGCCGTTCGGGCAGCGCTTCATCTCGCCGAGCAGCGTATAGCAGGCAGTGTCATCGACCGCAAACAGATATTGCAGCGCCGCGCGGTCTTCATCGCACAGCTCTCTCACCCGCAGATACGGCATGTCCGCACGGCGGATCAAGATGCTGCCCTGACGATAAAGCAGCACCAGATCCTCATCACGCGGCTGGCGGGGATGATAGACATTGTCAAAATGATGGGGCAGTATATCCTGAATCATGCACATGACCTCGCGTTTCTGCTCTCCATTATATCATCAAATCGGCTCCTGTCACACCTCTTTGACCAAAAGGCGCGGCATGAAAAAAAAGCGAGGCCTCTGCTCTGCAGAAGCTTCGCTTCGCTCAGCGCGGATCTAGCTCACGCGTCTGAAAGACGAGGATCGCGCTGGCGGCAGGCGTCATGGCACAGGAGATCAGCGCATAGCCTTCCGATGCCATCTCATTTGCCCGTCTTTCGATCTTGTCCGCCATCTCTTGCGCCTTCGGCGTATACCCGATCACTTCACATTTGACCATGCAGGCACCTCCCTGCCCCCATCATAGCACGGGCATGGGCGGCCTTGTGTCAGATCGATGTAAAATCAGAAACCGCTGATTTCCGCAAGGCGGTACGACGCGACGCCCTCTTCCCAGGAGACCGCCTCAAACTTCCATGTCCCGCCTGCTTCCAGGTCATTGATGTTGTCCATCGCGGTCCCGATCTGATTGCCTTCCTCATCATACAGGTTAAAGGTCACCTGCACATAAGAAGGCGTCTGATCCGTGTTGTTCTTGATCATGCCGCTGATGGTGTAGGTCATCCCATACTCATCATAGCTGCCCGATGTCTCCCCTT
Source organism: uncultured Solobacterium sp. (assembly GCA_900543035.1). GTDB lineage: Bacteria > Bacillota_I > Bacilli_A > Erysipelotrichales > Erysipelotrichaceae > Merdibacter > Merdibacter merdipullorum. The sequence continues at coordinate 35,324 of UQPV01000014.1, read as the reverse complement.
CAAGCGTCAGCTCCTCTTTCTGTTCCGGCTGTGTCGTTTCCGTCTTCTCCTTTGCCGCATCCTGCGGCGGCTGTGATTCCCCGCCGCCTGATGCGCCGGCTGCGCCGATCACGGCGACGAGAGCGGCCGCGGCGATGATGATCCATGTTTTCTTTTTCATCTTCGATTCCTCCTGACTTTATCTTACCAGAAGGACGATTCGTCATGGTCTGCATCCAGCAGACATCAGGCCAGGAACGCATCCAGCACGATGCTGATCAAGGCAAACAGGAACACCTCCGCAAAGATCAGCGCGATGCTCAGCGGGATCAGCGGCACCCTTCTGCCCTTCCAGCGCCCAAGAGGCAGGCGCCAAAGGACGTCGCTGAAGACCCACAGCGCCATCGGGATGAGCAGCGCGATCCAAAACGCGATGCGCATCAAGACCACCTCATGCGCCGCCGCGGGCTGCTCTGGCTGTGTCTGCACGGCCAAGATGCCGCTGATGAGCGCATATCCCAGCAAAACGATGCCCCTCTTGTACGGCACGCGCATGGATCCAGGGGCAAACGCCTCCCTCAGCTCCTCTATGCTCTGATAGCGGTCCGCAGGATCGAGCTTGGTGCATCTGCGGATCACCTCGCGATACAGGCTGCTTTGCTTTACGGCCGGCAGATGCCCGCAGCACAGCTCGTTGAGGATGACGCCCAGCGAATAGATGTCGCTGCGCGGATCGCTCTGCTCGAAACCGAGCTGTTCCGGCGCCGCATACCCGATCGTGCCCACGAGGGTAGAGACGCTTTCCCCTTTGGCATACGGCCGGGAGACATCAAAGTCAAAGAGCACGATCCCTCTGTCGGTGACCATGAAATTTTCCGGCTTCAGGTCCCGGTGGATGATCGGCGGCATCATGTGATGCAGCGCGCGGACGATGCGCAGCATCTGCAGGAAGACCTCGCGGATCTCCTCTTCCCCATGCGTCCGCTTCATCCACACGCTGAGCAGCTCGCCATTCAGATATTCCTCGATCACGCTGAAGCCCGTTTCCTCCTGCTCCACCTGGATGATGCGCACGATGCCCTTTTCCTCGCTTTGCTTCAGCTGTTCATACACCTGCGGCCGGGCATGCACGGCAAAGCGCTTCACGACGTACACCCGGCGCATGATCGGGCTCCAGGCCAGCGCGATCTGCTTGTGTTCGTCTTCTTTCAGCGTATAGATCCGTTCCAGTTCTTCCTGTTTCATCTTCTCACCATCTTGCGGTCATGTTGAAAAAATTATACCATATAGTCAGGTGATCACAATGGAGAAAGCGACAAATGAGGTCCTGCGGCAGCTGCTGCGAGGTACACAAAGCGAGATGGAAGAGCTGCTTCCGACGCTTCATCCCCGTTCGTTCAGCGAATATCTCAGCGCGCTGAGCGAGGAAAAAGGGATGAGCAAGGCCGAAGTGATCCATCAAAGCGGCATCCCGCGCACCTATGCCTATCAGCTGTATCAGGGCACGCGGCGCCCGAGCCGGGACAAAGTGCTCATCTTGGCCATCGTGCTGGGCTGCACCATCGAGGAATGCGACCGGCTGCTCACGCTGGCCGCGCATCAGCATCTATATGCCAAAGACCCCCGCGACGCGCTCATCCTCTTTTCCATCCACCATCACGATACGCTGGAGCAGGTGGAGGAGCGCCTGAACGAATATGGCATGGCGCTGCTGAGGAATTATGAATGAAAACGAGGATCGTTCACCGGTCCTCGTTTTCTGCTGTAATGCCCAGATCCCAGTCAAAGATGATCCCGGTCTTTGCATCCATCTCAAATTCAGCCTTCACTCCATCATGGAATGCTTCGCCCTCATAACGGATGCGGCCATCATCCTCTTCCTGCCAGATTCGGATATCTTCTGTATCAGCCCCGATCTTTGCAGCGACCCGTGAAGCGGCTTCGTTCATATCCAGCGGTGTGCCGCCAAGACGATCCAGCCACTCTTCATCGACCTCATAATCTGCGTCGATGATACGCCCATCTTCCACTGCGATCGCATAATCATAATCTCCATACGCTGTCTCAAACTCGATCTTATGCACAGCGATGCCGCTTTCTTCCTCGCGCTGCTGCTTTATATCAAAGAGTTCTCTTTGACTGACCCCCGCATCTGTGCAAGCGATTGCAATTGCTTCGTCAACATCATCCACGCGTTCTTCCTGCGTGGCGTTATCCTCAGCTGTAATTGGATCATTACCCGTCATGTTCCCTTCTGCTGCCTGCTGCAGCGATGATGGCATGCTGGCACAGCCAGACAACAGCAACGCCATCAGCATCAATGATCTAATTTTCATGCGCCCACGCTGATCGTCTCCGGCAGGGTGCTTCCGCCATCGATCACGATCTGGGTGCCGGTGATATACCTTGATTCATCGCTGCCCAGAAACGCGGCGAGATCGCCGACTTCCTGCGGGTCTGCCAGCCGGCCAAGCGGGGTGGCATCCGCGATGCCCTGCTTCACCGACTGCGGGTCATCCGCATCAGACTGCAGCGCGATGCCTTGCACCATCGGGGTATCGACATAGCCCGGGCAGATGGCGTTCACGGTGATGCCGTCCTGCGCAAACTCACGCGCCAGCGCCTTGGTCAGCCCGATCAGCGCCGCCTTGCTCATCGCATAGCCTGCTTCGCCGGGATCGGCCACCATATATCCGGTCACCGAGCTCATGATGATCACTCTGCCGTATTGGCGCTCCTTCATATATGGCAGCACCGCATGGCAGATGTTCCATGCGCCCTTGACGTTGACATCGAGGTGATAGTCGCGATCCTCCTCGCTCGCTTCCAGAAAGCCGCCCAGCCGGCAGACGCCGGCGTTGGAGACGAGGATGTCGATCTGGCCGAAATGCGCTGCGGCTTCATCGGCCGCATGCACACATGCCTGCATATCCGAGACATCCGTCTGCACGAAGATGGCCTCGATGCCATATTCCTCACGCAGCGCTTCGCACAGCTGTTCGGTCTGGCTGCCGCGTGCGCACAGGACGAGGTTCGCCCCCTCCCTGGCATAGACACGGGCGATCCCTTCACCGATCCCTTTGCTGGCACCGGTGATCAGTGCTGTCTTTCCGCTCAGTTTTCCCATCATGCATTCCTCCTTCATGTAACCATTATACACGAAAAGAGATGAAAACGCTTATTTTACAAAGAAACGCAGTCGTGCTATACTGAGGTCAGGAAAGCCAGGTGATGAGAATGAAAAAATTCAAGCCGACCAGATCAAATATCGCATTGATCACGATTGCCGTGCTGCTTATCGCGGGCGCGATCACCGCTGTCACGCTGTGGCAGCATCAGCAGCACATCATCGCGGAACGAGAGCGCATCCTCACGTCGATGGCGATGACCTTCCAGGAAGAAAGCGTGATCGAATACGGCAGCGAGACCAGCGCTGAGGATCTGATCGTCCACATGAAGGGCGGTGTGATCGAAGAATATCCACAGCTGGATACCAAGAAGATCGGCAAACAGACCCTTCGCTTCCTCATGAAGCAAGATGAAGTAGAAAAAACATTTGAATACACCGTGGAAGTCAAAGACAGCGAGCCGCCGATCATCCTCATCAAGGAAGATATCATCGAGCTGCGGGTCAATGATTCGTTTGATCCCTCCAGCAACATCACCAGCGTCAGCGATCCGGTGGATGGAGACCTGCAGCGGCAGGAAGAGGGCGAAGAGCCCGAAAAGGGCCATTACCTCATCGTTTCTGATGTAGATACATCGAAGGCCGGCACCTATACGGTACGCATCCTAGCCGCAGATGCCAATGGCAACAGCGCCCAGCAAGAGTATACCGTAGAGGTGAAGGGCATCATCGAATCGCTGATCCCAGATGAGGTCAAAGACCTGGGCAATCAGCTGGACACGACAAAACCGACTTATGTCAACGGCATCTTGCTGGTGAACAAGAACCATCCATTGCCGCGGAGCTATGGCAACGGTGTTGATGCCACGGCCTATGCCGCACTGCTGCAGCTGCAGGCCGGCGCGCAGGAAGCAGGATACAGCATCCCGTTGATCTCAGGATATCGTTCCTATGACTATCAGGCGCAGCTTTACAATGGCTATGTTGCCAGAGACGGCAAAGAAGCGGCCGACCGATATTCCGCCCAGCCAGGCAAGTCTGAACATCAAAGCGGACTGGCCTTCGATGTCGGCAGCATCGACAACAATTACGGAGAAAGCGATGCCGGAAGATGGCTTGCCGCACATTGCGCAGATTACGGCTTCATCCTCCGCTATCCTCCAGGCAAGGAACACATCACCGGATATATGTATGAGCCCTGGCATATCCGCTATGTCGGCGCATCGACCGCAAGAGCCATCATGTCCTCTGGGCTTACTCTTGAAGAATATCTCGGCGTCAATTAAAAAAGCATGGCATATCAGATCGATGTGCCATGCTTTTTTTTGCTCAGGCCCGCACGAACAACAATGCGCACAACAGCGGGACACTGATCACGCTGAGCAGCGTGGTCACGAAGACCGCGCGGCTGCACAGGCCGGTATCCTTGCCGCAGGAGCTGGCAAAGATGACCGCGTTGGTGGCGACCGGCATGGCGCTCATCATCACGCACACCTGGATCAGGGTCTCGTCTGTGACGAACAGCCGCAGCATGCCATAGCAGCACAGCGGGACGAAGAACATGCGCAGAAGCGTGAACGGGACGATCAAACGGTCCTTGCGCAGATCGCTCAGCCTGGTATCTGCCAGCGATGCGCCGATGATGAGCATGGCGCAGGGCGTGGTCATCGATCCCAGCAGCTCTGCACATTCCTGGATCACCGGCGGCAGCTTCAGCCGCAACAGACAGATGGCGCAGGCGATCAGCGATGCGCAGACCGGCTCGTTGAAGATCTGTTTCCAGGAAAACGGCTCATCCTTGCGAAACAGCCGCATCCCATAGCCGAACATCAGAAAATTATTGGGCAGCAGGAACAGCGCCGCATACACGCCGGCCGTGCTGCCGAACACCGAAGTGATGATGGGCAGGCCCATGAAGCCGGCGTTGGACAGCGCAAACATGAATTGGTACAGCTCCCGCTGTTCCCGGATGCGCAGCATCCATACCAGGCAATAGGCCAGCGGGATCATGAAGAGATTCACCAGCGTGCATATGCCCAGCACCGCAAGCATCTCACCGCTGTCCGCAAAAGGGTTTTCCTCGCCCACGGACGCGATGATCATGGCGGGAATGGCGATGCGCAGAAGCAGGCCGGACAGCTGCCGGCTGAATCCCGCGTCCATCACCTGCGTGCGTCTGGCCAGAAACCCGATGGCCATGACGATGGTGAGGACCAGCATCTGCGTGATGAGCGTGGTCATGTCCATAACGCTGTCCTCACAGTCCCTCGCTGCGTCCTTCGGCCATATCCACGATCCCCTTCAGCCCGCATTCTACCATGCTCACCGTATTGACATCGGTGTAAAATGCCATGTGCTGAGTGAGGATGACGTTGGGGAACTGGCGCAGATACGCCATGCTGCGGTTGGCGATGATATCGTTGATGCGCCGGTGATGATAGATCTCGGTCTCATCCTCAAACACATCCATGGCCAGCGCGCCGATCTTCCTGTTCTCGATGCCGCGGATCAGCGCCTCGATCTGCATCAGCTCTCCTCTGGACACGTTGATCAGCACGACGCCGTCTTTCATCTTTGCGATGCTCTCCTCATCGATCATATGCCGGTTCTCTGCCGTAAGCGGCAGATGCAGCGTGATCAGATTGCTCTGACGGTAAAGCTCTGCCAGTGAGACATAGCGCACCTGCGGCAGCGAATCAGCGGGATAAGGGTCATAGGCCAGCATGCGGCAGCCGAATCCGCGCAGGATCTCCGCCACCGCGCGGCCGATCCGTCCGGTGCCAACGATGCCGACCGTCATGGTCCGCAGCTCCCTGCCCTGCAGCCCGCCCAGCGAATAATCATTCACGCTTTGACGGTATAATGCCGGCTTGTATTTCCGCAGCGCCATCAACATGAGCATGACGGTGAATTCCGCCACGCCGTATGGCGGATAACCGGCATTGCACACCATGATCCCATAGCGATGGGCAGCGGGCACATCGATGTGGTTGAAGCCCACGGTGCGGGTAGACACATAGCGGATGCCTGCCGCCTTCAGCTTGATGAACAATTCCTCATCCAGCCTGCTTCCGCCCAGGATCGAAACGGCCTCGCTTCCTTCTGCCAAGGACACGCTGTCCAGATCCAGCGTTCCCGCATGCATCCTGACCGTCATGCCCAGCTCGCTGGCACAGCGGGCGATCGCCGCCTGTTCATCCTCTCTCACTTCATACATGGTCACGTTCATTTCATTCATCCTTCCTCATCTTACAGTTTTCCCAACATATGCGCGTTCACACCGTGAAACAGGCAGGGCAGACATCTTTCGATATCCGCTCTGCCTGTTGGTTTCCCTATGCGTTGACGCCGCTGCGAAGCAGCCGTTCATATAAGAGGTATCCGCAGAAATACCCGATCAGATATAAATTCAGATCGACAAGATCGAACATGCCCTTGCCGCTGATGATCTGCACCACTTCCACGCCCACGGCCACGAACAGCGTCAGCGCGATGTAGAACGCCTTTCTCCGGTTCGGCAGCACCCAGTGCAGCACCGTATGGAACGGCAGGAAGATGGCGATGTTGAGCATGATCGTCTCCATATTGTTATACGCGAACAAGGCGAATGGATCCAGATTGGACCGGCGGATCACATCATAGCCGGCCCGGTCAAAGAACGCCGCATACATCAACAGCACATAGACGATCAGGGCCATCCCCTTTTCCGGCTGAAAGACACGCAGCTGCAGGACCACCTTGAACAACAGATAGAAAAAGACGATATGACTGAGATACAGACAGAGCATCTTGCCTTCTGAGTCGATCAGATACAGCTGTCCCAACAGCGGAAGGGAGATCGAGGTATAGAAAAAGTATGCGGTCACGATGCTCAGCAGGAACAATCCGCCGCTGTGGATCATCTCTTTGTTCAATGTTTTCATCAGTATCGCTTCCTGTTCTTGCACAAACGGAACATGCTTCCGAATTGCCATCATTATAATCTGAACGATTCAGATGGTTCAAGCATGTGATCCAAATTCACAACAATTCACACAAAGAGGATGCGCACGCGCTCTTTGCTATTCCATGAATTCAAACTGATAGTTGCAGATGTAGACGGTATCCCCGTCCTGGCATCCTGCTTCCCGCAGCGCTTCATCGATGCCCAGCTTGCGCATCTTGCGGGCAAAGCGCATGAAATCTTCTTCTGTATTCATCTTGCTCATGCGGAAGATGCGCTCAAGCCGTTCTCCAGTGAGCTCCCATTGGCCGTTGCCCAGGTTGTGCACTTCGACCAGCGGCTGTTCAGGCTCGAACTTGTACAATACGCCTTCCGCCTGATCGTCTTCCTCATCAAAGATCGGGAACTGCGGTGTCTGCGCAAGCAGATCGGCTGCGCGATACAGCACCGGCTCCAATCCTTCGGCGATGATGGTGGTGGTCTCGAACACCTCTACATCAGGATAAGCCGCCTTGAAGCGCCTGAGGTTCTCCTGTGCCGGCTCCAGGTCCATCTTGTTGGCCAGCACGATCTGCGGACGCTCCATCAGCCGGTATTCATATCCGGCCAGTTCTTCGTTGATGATGCGGTAATCCTCCAGCGGGTCCCGGCCGTCGTTGGCACCCATGTCGATGACATGGATGATGACGCGGCAGCGCTCGATATGGCGCAGGAACTGATGGCCCAGTCCTTTGCCCTGGCTTGCGCCCTCGATGAGCCCCGGCAGATCGGCCATGACGAAGCTGCGCCCATCCGGTACCTGCACCACGCCCAGATTCGGTGCGATGGTCGTAAAATGATATTCCGCGATCTCCGGCCGGGCCTTGGTCACGACCGAAAGCAGGGTGGACTTGCCTACCGATGGAAAGCCCACCAGTCCGACGTCGGCGAGCACCTTCAGCTCGACCTGGATGTCAAACTCTTCGCCTGGCTCCCCCATCTCGCTGTACTGCGGCGCGGTGTTCTTGCTCGATTTGAAATGGAAATTGCCGCGTCCGCCTTTGCCGCCTCTGGCGATCACGGCCTCCTGCCCAGGCTGGGTCAGGTCGGCGATCATATGTCCGCTCTTCAGGTTCTTGACGATCGTTCCCTGCGGGACCTTGACCACATAATCTTCTCCGTTGGCGCCGTGCATCTTCTTCGTCTTGCCATTGCCGCCGGGCTTGGCCTCCATCTTCTTGTTGTAGCGCAGATCGAGCAGCGTCGTCTTTCCGGTATCCACCCGGAAGATCACACTGCCACCATCTCCGCCGTCTCCGCCATACGGGCCGCCATAGGCGACATATTTCTCCCGGCGGAATGCCACGATGCCATCGCCGCCTTTGCCGGCCTTGACATGTACCTTGACTCTGTCGACAAACATGCGTTCACCTCCTCAAAAATAAAATCCCCGTAAAGGGGATTTCTTCATTATGCCTGCGGATAAACAGAAACTTTCTTTCTGTCTTTTCCCAAACGCTCGTATTTTACGATGCCGTTTACCTTCGCAAATAACGTGTCGTCTCCGCCTCTGCCTACGTTTGTACCCGGGTGGATCTTCGTTCCACGCTGACGGTAGATGATACTTCCCGCGTGTGCGAACTGTCCGTCTGCCAGCTTGGCACCCAGACGCTTGGAATGAGAGTCACGTCCGTTCTTCGTGGAACCGACTCCCTTCTTAGAAGCGAATAACTGAATATCTAACACGAATTTCATTGTCTACACCTCCTGTACCGTTATCTTCATATATTGGGAGAACTGTGCCTCCATGGTCCGAAGCTGGATCAGCACCGCTGCCAACAACAGCCGTGTTCGCTGATCTGCTTCTTTCATCCGAATGGAAATGTGCCCCGCCTGCATCGCGAGGTCACATGTCTGCGGAACCAGTTCATCCAGCGCGTTCAGCGCGCCGGTCATGATGCAGCTGACTCCCGCGCAGACCAGATCCTCTCCATGAGGCGCCTGCATCGCGTGGCCGCTCACATCCATCATGCGGATCCCTTCCGCATCCTGCTCCACACAGACGACGATCATGATCAAGCCTCGATAGACTCAATGACGACCTTGGTGTAAGGCTGACGGTGACCCTGCTTGCGGCGGGTGCTTCCCTTCTTCGGCTTATACTTCACGATCGTGAGCTTCTTGCCCTTGCCCTGCTTAACGACCTTGCCGCTGACCTTAGCGCCTTCGACATACGGCTTGCCGACCTTCAGCTCATCTGCGCTGACCAGCAGGACCTTGTCAAATTCAACAGCTTCTCCTGCTTCGGCCGGCAGCTTTTCTACGAAGATCTCTGCGCCTTCCTCTACACGGATCTGCTTTCCACCTGTTTCGATAATTGCGTACATCATCGCACCTCCTTTTAAATGATTTCTTATCCTTCAGACTCGCCATCCAAGGTGATGTTGCCATGCTTAATGCCTTGTCTGAGCGGTTGTAAGCCTTAAAAGGACATACAACGTGATTATATTAGCATACCGGCTGTTCTCTGTCAAATGAAAATCCGACAAAACCGCCCTTGCTCAGTCCACTTTTTCGATCCTGAGCGTGGCGATCGCCGAGCGGTCTGCCTTGCCGCTTTGCAGATCCTGCGGCGCCGGGACGAGGAACATGAACCCCTCCTCGCCATGACGCGCATACCCATGCGCAAATGCCTCCTCCACCCAGAGATGGCACACCTCGCCGACGACCAGCGCGCTTCTGCCGTTGCCGGAAAGATCGATCGTCTGCTTCAGCGTGCATTCCATGCTCAAGAAAGCCTCCGCGATCAAAGGCGCATGGATGCATCTCGCCTGCTGCACCGTAAAGCCGCCCGCCGCGAATTCATCGCATTCCGCCTCATTGTGCGTGATCGTCTCGACCAGCTGCGCATAAGCAGACAGCGGCAGGAAGCTGAGGCCGAAGCAGCGCTCACGCAGGATATTGGCATAGGTGTGCGTGTGCTGATAGAGATTGCCTAACACGGCGTGAAATGAACCCGGTTCCCCACAAAAGCTGCTCCAGGCGTGGAAGCAGATATTGGGGCGTCCGTTCTCCTTCCATGTAGTGATCGCAAAGAGCACCGAGGGAATGGAGGAAGCAGTCTCCAGATGTGAAAACAAGGAAAACTCCTCAGGGTAGAGCGACTGAAAGTGACGGGGAAACTCTGTACCGATCTCGATCTTCTTCATGACGGCCCTCCTTTTCTTTTATTTTATCATACCTCTTCCCTTTTCGCGTGATCATTCTATCATCACTGGTGGCATTTAGACACTGCGCAAGATCTGTCAATGGCGTTGATGTCCGATCACATGCTACGATTACTGAATCAAAGACCATGAAGATATCCATGCTTCATCGAAGGAGAAATGCACATGAATCTTACCCCTGAAAAACGAAACCTGATCGCCAAGTGGCTGATCAAGATCGCCGCGGTCTGCATCCTGCTTTACCTCGGCCTGCAGAACATCGCTGCGATCTCTGCTGCCCTTTCCCGCTTCCTCGATCTGATCATGCCCCTCATCCTGGGGTCAGCCATCGCGGTCATCCTGAATGTGCCGATGCGCTTTCTGGAGGCGCATCTTTGGACGAAGAGCGATCATCCGCTCTTACAGAGGCTGAGAAGGCCGACGGCGTTCCTGCTCTCTGTGCTGTTCATCATCGGGGCATTCCTCGGCGTGATCCTGCTCGTCATCCCGGAGCTCGTCGACGCATTCAGCGTCATCGCCCAGGGCATCGCTGAGCTCGTAGAGAAGCTGAGCTCGGCAGACCAGGAAAAGCTCATGGCGCATCCGCTGAGCAGAGCGCTGATGGATATCGATTGGGACGGCATGCTCGCTTCTGCACAGGAATGGCTCAAAGCCGAAGGCGGGCAGATCGTGGACATTGCCTTCGGCACCCTGGCTTCGCTGATCGGCGGCATCTTCGACTTCTTCATCGCCTTTGTCTTTTCGGTCTACATCCTGTTCGGCAAAGAAAAGCTGACGCGGCAGGCTTCCCGCCTGATCCGGGTGTGGATCCCAGGAAAAGGCGGCGAATGGCTGATCCATGCGGCATCGATCATCAACATCACCTTCCGCAAGTTCATCTCCGGACAGTCTCTGGAAGCGCTCATCCTGGGCTCGCTGTGCATGATCGGCATGATGATCCTGCAGCTTCCTTATGCGCCGATGGTCGGCGCGCTCGTCGGCGTGACCGCGCTGATCCCTGTGGTCGGCGCATTCATCGGGACGATCATCGGCGCATTCATGATCCTGACCGTGAGTCCCATCCAGGCCGTCGTCTTCGTCATCTATCTGCTCATCCTGCAGCAGATCGAAGGCAACCTGATCTATCCCAGGGTGATGGGCAGCCGGGTCAACATGCCTGGCATGTGGATCATGGCGGCCGTTACGGTCGGCGGCGGCATCGGCGGGCCGATCGGCATGCTGCTCAGCGTACCGATCGCATCCGCCGCCTATACCCTGCTGCGGGAAGCGACCAAGAACCGGGAACGGCAGCAGTTTGCCCTGCAGGCAGCGGGCAGTGAAAAGAAAGATCCTTGATGGACATGACGATCACATTAGATATGACAAAACTGAACTTCGTCCGCAGCGCAGATCAGATCGCCGGCAAGAGTGCCTTTCTGATCAATGGCAAGCTGAAAGATCTCACGGCGATGCAGGACCTCATGCAGGAATAACCATCGACCTTTACGATGAGCGTCTGCGAAGACTGACCAAAGCACAGTGGATCGGTGTCCTCGATTTCGTCAAGTACACCGGCGCAAAGCTGCTCATCTCCCTCAGCAGCTGCGCGGCATGGGGCCGATCGATCTGTGCCAGGCAGAGAAGATCTTCCGCTTCAGCCACGACTATGGCGTAGACATCATTGATAGGAGATAACGTCTATGCTTGCCCGGATCCCCATCAGGCAGATCGGCAGATGTATTGCCGCTCCCGCAAAGACGATAAAGCGGGCTTTTCTTATCTGATCTCCCACGGCCTCTTGCCCCTTCATCCTCATCTGATCATCGAAAGCTTCCCGTTTTCATGACCGATCTCACCTGCCCTGTTTCCTCCCCCCTTTTTATGCTATACTGAGGGCAGGAAGATGGATGCACTTTCCATCCAGAAAGGAGGAAGCGCAAATGAAACAGATCATTGCCAATCTGAGCGCAGCGCTGACATTTGTCCTCATCACGCTGCTGTATTACGGGAGTGCCGCTGGTTTATCCAATCGCTTGTTCAGCAGCATCATGAGCACGGACATGTGGCTGACAGCGGCCTTCCTGCTGATCTATCTGATCGTGGTGCTGCCGTTGAGCATCGTGGCGGCATCCAAGGTCAAAGCGTTGCTCTCTCATCGTCTGGAGTAACCGAAGGCTTATTTTTGATCCTCACCATATGCCTCTGGCATCATCGAAAAAAGACCAGATCACGTTCTGGTCTTTTTTTGATCGGCACACATCATCGTCCTGCCGGCTCTTCCTTTTGCTGAACCAGGCGGATGCCCTTGGCCAGGCAGCTGCCCTCTCTGTCGATGTTCCCCTCCACCAGGATCATGTTTCCTTTCTTCAGGATATCCTTGGTGCGCGCATAGAGGTTGGGCATGACGACGACATCAAATTTCGCGCTGTCATCGCTGACGTCGACGAACATCATCTGATCGCCGCGCTTGGTCCGATGCAGCTTCGTGAAGCTGATCAGGCAGACAAAACGCGCCTGCCCGCGGTAATGCTGCAGCTTGAGCAGATAGGGCATGGAAGGGTCGATGGCGTTGCGCACCTCGGCGATCGGATGCGCGCTGAGGTAAAAGCCGAACGCTTCCTTTTCTTTTTCCGCGCGCACGCTGCTTCGCTCTGCGAGCCTGGTGATCGGGATCTTGGAGGCGATCGAGAAATCCAGGCGGATCTCTTCCTCATTTTCCACGCGCACGATGTTCGCATACAGCAGCAGGTTGTCCAGCGCGCCCAGCAATGTCGCGCGATTGTAGCCAAACGTATCGAGCGCCCCAGCATTGATGAGCGCCTCCAGCGCCTTGCGGTTGATCTTGCGCAGGCTGGCGCGCGCGACAAAATCATAAGGGTCCTGATAATCGCCGTTCTCCTCACGCTCCGCGATGATCTGCGGGTAGACCGCCGGCCCCACCCCTTTGATGGCCGAAAGCGGAAAACGCAGCGCGCTGCCCTCGGCAAGATAGCGGCCCGTGGAATGATTGACACACGGCAGCAGGATATCGATGTGCCTGCGGCGCAGCTCAAAGATATACTCGCTCGTCTTTTTCTCTGCGCCGATGACGCTGTTGAGCAGCGCGATGTAAAAATACAGCGGCGCATTGGCCTTCAGATAAGCCATCTGATAAGCGATCATGCCGTAAGCGATCGAATGAGAACGGTTGAAGCCGTAACGGGCAAACTTCATGATGAGCCCATAGACCTCCTGTGCCAGCGCCTGTGTGTATCCTTTCCGGATGGCGCCCTGGATGAACATCTGCTCATACTTTGCGAGCTCATCCTCTTTCTTCTTGGAGATGGCCTTGCGCATGCTGTCGGCCTCAGCCAGGCTGAAGCCGCCCATCACCTGAACGACCTGCATGACCTGTTCCTGATAGATCATGATGCCATACGTGTTCTTCAGGATCGGTTCCAGGCTGGGGTGCGGATAATGCACCAGCGCAGGGTTTTCCCGGCAACGCAGATATTCCGGGATATTCTCCATCGGGCCGGGGCGAAACAGCGCGATGGTGGCCGCGATGTCTTCAAAGGTGCGCGGCTGGATCTTGCGGATCAGGTTTTTCATCCCCTCTGATTCCAGCTGGAAGACGCCCATCGTATCCACATTGCGGATGAGCTGAAACGTCCGCTCATCATCCAGCGGGATCTTCATGATGTCAAAGGGGCGTCCCGTCTTCTGCTCGATGGCCCTGACGATCTCGTCGATGATCGTCAGATTGCGCAGGCCGAGGAAGTCCATCTTGATGAGCCCGAGCTCTTCCAGGTATTCCATCGTGTACTGGGTCGCGAAGATCTCCTCATCCAGCCGGATCAGCGGGCATACGCTTTCGATCGGCTCACGGCTCAGGATGATGCCGGCCGCATGCAGAGAGGCATGACGGGGCAGCCCCTCCAGCTGACTGGCGATCGCATAAAGATGGGTGAGCTCCTTGGACAGGGAAATCGTCTGTTTGAACCGCGGCACATTGTCCATGGCCTGCTGCAGCGTGACCTTAGGCATGTTGGGGATCATCCTGCACAAGGCATCGATCTGCCTGGGCAGGATGCCCAGCGCTTTGCCGGCATCGCGCAGCACTTGCTTGGCGCCCAGCGTGTTGAACGTGATGATGTGCGCCACATGATGTGCCCCATAACGTTCATGGACATAGTCGATGACCTCCTGGCGGCGGTCATCCGGAAAATCGGTATCGATATCCGGCATCGATACTCGCTTAGGATTGAGAAAGCGCTCAAACAGCAGATCGTAATGAATGGGATCGATATGCGTGATCCCCAGACAGTAAGAGACGAGCGATCCGGCCGCGGAGCCTCGTCCGGGGCCGATGAAGATCTTCTGCGAGCGGGCATAGCGGATGAAGTCCCAGACAATCAGGAAATAATCCGTGAAGCCCATCGAATTGATGACCTCCAGCTCATATTGCAGGCGCTGGACATAAGCCTTGGGCACCCGGCTCGAGCCGATGCGCTTGGCCAGTCCCTTCTTGCACAGCGTGTTGAGAAACTGGACGGAAGAGACGCCATAGCGGTTCTCATAGACCGGCAGATGCGCCCGGGGGAACGCCATCTCGACATTGCATCGTGCGGCGATCGCATCGCTGGCCTCCAATTCTTTCTGCTCATAGAGCTGCGCCATCTCCGCCTTGGAGCGGAACCATCTGCCGCTCGCGGTCTTCAGTGTCTTATCGTCGACCTGCAGCCCCTGATCGATCGCGCACAGCACCCGGTATGCTTCTTCATCAGCAGCGCTTCGATAACAGATGATCGCCAGCGCCACCCGCGTGATGCCCATCTCGTCCGCAGCCTTGCGCAGCAGCTGGTTGCGCTGAGCGAGAAAGCGGGAGTCATTGCGGGTGATGCCTACGGCCAGGTGGGTGAAGGTGCGCTGCAGCTGCTGAAGATAACGGCGCAGCCCGGCCTCATCTTCGCGCACGAGCAGCGCATACAGCACATCCTCCGCGCCCGAGGTGATCACGATGCAGTCTGCGGCATAAGCGGCGAGCTCTTCGATCGTCAGCTCTTCTTTCTGCGTCTGCAGGCGGGTGCTCAGCTTCATCAGCTGCAGGAATCCCTCATCATTGCGGGCCAGCACGACGAATACCGCCTGCTCGCCCGGTGAGAGCACGCAATGCACCTCCATGCCGTATATGCCCTTGATCCCCTGCTTCTGGCAGGCATGATAAAAGGCCATCGCGCCGTGCATGACTTCATAGTCGCTCAGCGCGACGGCATCATAGCCCTGACGCACCGCCTCATTCACGATGTCCTCCACGCGCAGGCTCGATTTCAGCAGCGTATAGGCACTTCTCACCATCAGATGTACGCTCATGACGCTCACCTCTTTCTGTTCTCATTATACTACAAAGCAGGAAATGAAAGAAAGGGCGTGACCGAGATCACTGCCCTTTGTCTATTCTTCCTGCTGTGCAGGATCATCATAATGCATCGTTTCATTATCAAAGTCATCGACGATGACGGTGGGATCGCCGGTATCCACGAAGCGCACATGCACCGTGTCGCCGACCTCGCTCATCACCAGCTCGCTGCTCAGCGAGAGCGGCGCGATGAACAGCTGTTCGCTGCCCTCTATCGTGAAATAATAATGGGTCGTCCCTTCTGAAACGGCGCTCTCGATCGCGCTCAGCGCGCCCGATGCCTCCTGCATGATCTCTTCGCTGTCTCCCTGCGTCTCGCCGTTCTCATTGAGCCGCAGCAGGTAGCTGCGCTGCGCATCGCTCACCGTGTCGCCGATACCGACCAGGGAATAATTCTCCAAAGAGACAAACGCGTACTGCTTGACCAGTCCTTCCTGGTCCTTGAGCGAGACGAAGTAGGTCGGATGTCCGCCCACGTTGAGCAGGATCGGGAAGGTCGCCTCATACCCTTTCTCCTGCACCTCGCCTTCGGCAGAGCTCATGGCGCTGGCTTCATCCGCTCCGTTGACCTTGTAAAAGGTCGCTTTCTCATCCTTCAGGTTGATCAGCGCGAAGCCGACGATGGAATGGTCGGCGCCGATGCTGGTGATGCCGGTGTACACATACATCTCTCCGTCGATGGAGATGTAATTATGCCCCTCTGTATTCGTGAGCATATCCCGTTGTCCGAACAGTGTATTGAAGAAGCCGTTGACATAGCGTCCCCAGTTGTCCAGCTGCTCCAGCGCAAACTGAGAGGGCTGGATCCGGTCCACCCACTGCGGCACTTCGTCTTCGTCATACTTCGTGCAGGCGCCGCTGATGGGATCGACCAGGATGATCCCGGTGGCATCATTGCCGCCGTAGACGCCTACCTCAGGCCTGTAAGTGGATACAACATAATAGGGATTGCCCGCATCGTCGATCTCAAAGGAGTAGTCCGTCATCATCTCCGTCGGATAGCGCAGGCGCACATGACGCTGCAGATCATCGTTCAGGCAGGCGCTTTCCACATAGCGCATTCCCTCATCGAGCATCACCAGCTCGACATCGCTGGGATCGCTGACGTTGACGCGGATATAGCCCGGCACGCCTTCGCCGCGGTTTTGTATCCACTTGATGACATCCCGATATTCCAATGGCGATACCCGATACAGCGTGCCGTTCACGCTGCACAGCGTATAATCGTCGCTGACCTCATACTGCGAGCCGAGCGCCGTGACCTCGCCCATCTTCTTATCGCCCAGCTGTCTGGCCACATCATAGTCGATCACCGGCACCGAGGACATATCGACCTCGGCAAAGTTCTCGCTGAACTGATCGGTCTGCGTGATCTCGAGCTGATCGTGGTAAGCGGAAGCCTGAAAGAGCGGCGCGCTCCACAGCTGCAGCACGAATACGGCAACGAAGCCGGCCGCGGCGATCGTTCCCAGGATCTTGTGCAGCCGCGTCAGCTGCCGCACGAACAGCCAGTCCAGCAGCGTGAACAGCACCACATAGCCCAGCAGCAGGAACGCGCTCTTGCTGTCCTGGGGATGGATCGCAAACAGCGAGACATAAAAGTGGGCCGCAAAGATCACAAGGGTGATGAGCAGGGCGCACAAGTGTCCCTTCATGCCCGAAAGGGCGCGCGCCTCTCCTTCCCCATGAGGACGCGCACGGTGAAACATGGCGCGGAAATCAACGTTCTTCATCGTCTTCTCCCTGCGCACAGCGCTGGGCCAGCGCGGAAATCAGCGCCTCCACCTGGCTCGCATCCAGATTCTTGATGCCGCAGGCACAGCGGTGTCCCCCGCCGCCGAAATCGTTGGCGATATCGTTGAGCGCGACGGTGCGAGAGCGCAGCGAGCAGCTGTACAGCGGATGCGCGTCATCCTCATTCATCTGCGTGAACAGCGCCCAGACGGCGATCTCCCGGATGCCGGCCATCACGAACACCTTTTCCTTCGCTTCAGAAAACTGCAGGCCGTATGATTCGAAATCACGGCGGGATGCGATGACCCACGCCAGCGCGCCGCGCATCTGCATCGACGCGCGCAGATGGCTCTCATAGCGGAAATCACGCAGGCTCGTGCCGAACTGCTGCATGTTGAGCTTCACCGCATCTACCCCAAAGGAGAACAAGTATGCGGCCACGCGCAGCGTCCGTTCGCTGACCGAGCCGATCGTGAAATTGACCGTATCTGAGATCAAGCCGCCATACAGGCGCTCCGCGCATTCGCGGGAAAGCTGCTCGCCCTGTTCCGCGCACAGCGCGCCGATCAGCTCACAGGTGGCCGCGGCAGAAGGATCGATCAGCTCCTCATCGCAGAATGATTCCACGTGGATATGATGATCGATGCGGATCTTATGCGCGGCCAGACGCCAATGCGCATCATCGACGCGCGCAGCGTTCGAGGTATCGAGGATGATCGCCAGTGAGCGGGAAGCCGTCTCCTCATCGATCTCATCCGGCGCAGGATAAAATACGGCGCAGGAGCCGACGCTCTTTCCAGGCGCATAGACTCTCTTCTGCGGCCATCGCGCCTCGATCAGCGCCTTGAGGCCGAACTGCGCGCCCATGGCATCCCCGTCCGCATAGACATGGCGGTAGATGGCGATGGTGTCATGAGCCTCAAGCGTATCGAACAGCCATTTTGCGTCAAGCTTCATGCTTTCTCCGTGACAAACTGATAAGCGTCGCGGGCGATCATCAGCTCTTCATTGGTCGGGATCAGCCATACCGCTACCTTGCTTTCCTGAGCGGACAGGCACTTCTCCACGCCGCGGGTGCCATCGTTTGCCTCATCATCGAGCACGACGCCCAGCGCGCCCAGACGATCGCAGATGCGCTTGCGCATGTTGCCGTCATTTTCTCCGATGCCGCCGGTGAACACGATGGCATCCAATCCGCCAAGCTGAGCGAAGTATGCGCCGACATAGCTCATCACGCGGTTAGCATACATGCTTTCTGTGAGCAGTGCGCGCGGATTGCCTTCCTTGGCCGCGCTTTCCACATCACGCCCGTCGCTGGATACGCCGCTCACGCCGAGCATGCCGCTCTTCTTGTTCATGATGTCTTCCACTTCCTCGGCGCTCAGCCCTTCTTTCTTCTGCAGGAAGGTCACGATGGCCGGATCGATGTCGCCGCTGCGCGTGCCCATCATGACGCCGGCCAGCGGGGTGAAGCCCATGGATGTGTTGACCGACTTGCCGCCGTCCACTGCCGTGATGCTGGCGCCGTTGCCCAGATGGCAGGTGATGATCTTCATGTCCTTGATGTCTCGATCCATCAGCTGCGCGCAGCGCATGGACACATACTTGTGGCTGGTGCCATGGAAGCCATAGCGGCGGATCTGATATTTCTCATAGTATTCATACGGCAGGGCGTACATATATGTATCCGGCGCCATCGTGGAATGGAATGCCGTATCGAACACGAAGGTGTGCACACATTCCGGCAGCGCTTCCTTGAACGCACGATAGCCGACCAGACCGGCCGGATTATGCAGCGGCGCCAGATCGCTCAGCGACTCGAATTTCGCTACGACATCGTCATCCACCTTCACTGAATCGGTGAAGATCTCTCCGCCGTGCACGGCACGATGGCCTGCGCCCTTGATCTCATCGAGATGATCGACGATCTTGTATTCCACCAGCGCGTCCAGCAGCAGCTTTACCGCCACGGTATGATCCGGGATCGGCTGCTTGATCGTCTTCTTCTCTCCGTTCACCTTGATGGTGAAGATGCCTTCATCCAGACCGATGCGCTCGATCACGCCGCTGGTCAGCACCGTCTCCTGCGGCATGTCAAACAGCTGAAACTTCAGCGAAGAGCTTCCGGCATTTACAGAAATAATTTTCGTCATGTGTCATTCCTCCTAAGACAATAGATCTTCTAACTGATCGATGAGCGATCCTCCCTGCTCATCGCAGTGTGCGCGCAGCTGCGTCAGCAGGCTGCGCATCGAAGCGCCGCGTTCGATCAGGTGCAGGCGTTTCTCATACGCGTACAGCGCGTCGCTCGCGCGCCGGATGTGGTCAAGCGCTCCGGCGCGGGAAATGGAGAGCTCCTCGCTGATCTCAGAGAGCGAGAAGTCTTCCCGGTAATGCAGCTGCATCACCTCCTGCTGCTTCGGCGTAAGCAGGCTCTCATAGGCATCCAGCAGCAGATTGATCTCGAAAGGATCCTTACGCATGCGGGCTCATGCCCTCGCAGATGCCGTACAGATAGCTTTCGATATCAAAGGGGCGCAGGTCTTCTGGATGCTCGCCCAGGCCGATATAGCGCACCGGCAGACCGAGCTGATCGCGGATGGCCAGCACGATGCCGCCCTTGGCGGTCCCATCCATCTTGGTCAGGATGATGCCGCTCACCGCAGTAGCTTCCAAGAACACCTTCGCCTGCTGAATGCCGTTTTGACCGGTGGTGGCATCCAGCACCAGCCAGACCTCATGGGGCGCATCGGGGATCTCCCGGCCGATCACCCGGCGCATCTTGGTCAGCTCGTTCATCAGGTTGACCTTGTTCTGCAGACGTCCCGCGGTATCGCCGATCAGGTAATCGCACTCATGTGCGCGGGCATAGCGGCAGGCATCGACCAGCACGGCGCTGGGATCGCCGTTTTCCTTGCCCTTGATGCATGGCGCCCCAAGGCGCTCTCCCCATCTGGCCAGCTGGTCCACCGCCCCGGCGCGGAACGTATCCGCCGCGGCGAGCACCACTGACTTGCCTTCCTCCTGGAACGCGCGGGTCAGCTTGGCGGCCGTCGTCGTCTTGCCGCTGCCGTTGACGCCGACCATCAGGATCACCGTCGGCCCATCTTCATTCGTCCGCACCGGCGCATCCTCATGCTCATTGTACATGTCCAGCATGACGCTGACCAGGCATTCGCTGATCTCATCGAATGTCTTCAGCTTCTGCCGGGCAGCCTCGCTCTCCAGCCGGGAAGTGATCTTCTCTGCCGTATGGATGCCGACATCGGCCTCCAGCAGGATCACCATCACTTCCTCCAGGAAGTCTTCATCGACGCCGCGGAAGCCGCTCGCCAGCCTTCTCAGGCGTTCTCCGAATGACTTCTTGGACTTATCGAGGCCTTTCAGATAGCGGTCCGCGTCTTCCTTCCCCTGAAAGGACGCCTTCAGTCTTGCAAAAATACCCATTATGCCTTCACCTCTTCTTTTTCCTTGTCCACGATCTCCATCGCATCCTGCAGCTGCACCTTCAGCAGCGTGGAGACGCCGTTTTGCTGCATGGTCACGCCATACAGCGTATCGCACTGTTCCATCGTTCCCGGGCGGTGCGTCACCACGATGAACTGGCTCTCGCCGCGGAAATGATTCAGATAGCGCGCGAATCGTTCGACATTGGCCTGATCGAGCGCCGCCTCGACCTCGTCAAAGACGCACAGCGGCATCGTCCTGGCCTTCAGGATGGCGAACAGCACGCTGATGGCGATCAGCGCCTTTTCTCCGCCGGAGAACGTGCGGATGTTCTTGACGAGCTTGCCCGGAGGCTGCACGTCGATATCGACGCCCGTATTGAGCACATCGTCCGGATCGACCATGACCAGCGAAGCGCGCCCGCCGCCGAACAGCGCCTTGAAGACGCCGTCCAGCTCCTTGTTGATGCGCGTGAACATCTCGGAGAACTGGCGGACCATGACCTCGTCCATCTCATCGATGGCCTTGAGGATCTTGTTGCTGGCCTCCTGCAGCTCCTTTCGCTGGGCGGTGAGGAACGTATAGCGTTCATTGATCTCCTCGAATTCCCTGGGCGCGTCCAGATTGACATTGCCCAAAGCGGAGATGAGCGAGCGCAGCTCGCGCACACGTTCCCTGGCGCCGGCCATATCGATGTCCGTGCGCTGGGTCTGTGCATATTCCACCGTCATCTCATAATCGGTGTTCAGCCGTTCGATCATGTTTTCCAGACGGGTCTGCGCTTTGGCGCTCTCGACGTCCAGATGCTGCATCTGCGTCTGCAGCTGAGCGAGCTCGCGACGCAGAGCGCGGATGCTTTGTTCGCGGCGCTCCACCTCGCTGCCGGCCTTCATGCGCCGTTCGCGCTTGGTGCGCATCTGGGTGTTGAGCTCATCGATGCGGGAATGCAGCGCGCTGATCCCGGCGATCAGCTCGTCGTCAAGGCTGACGGACCGCTCTTCCTCATCGCGGTTTTCCGGCGCGATCTGCTCATAGTCCGCCAGCAGGCTTTCATATTTTCCGCGCTTCACCTGCAGCACGGAATCCAGCTGGGCCGCCGCGATCTGCAGCTGCACCATCTGCGTGCTCTGGTTCTCGCGCTTGCTGCTGAGCGCCTTGAATTGGGCGCGCAGATCGCTGACCTTCATGTACTGCCCTTCCAGGTTCTCATTCACCTGGCGCAGCTCGCGCTGGACGTTGACCGGCGTCGTCGCATTCTTCGTCGTTCCGCCGGTCATGCTACCGCCGCGGTGCACGATGTCCCCATCCAGCGTGACGATCTTGAAGCCATAATGCAGCCGCTTGGCCAGCTCATTAGCATGCTCCAGCTGATCGCAGACCAGCACATTGCCCAACAGCGCCTTGGCAAGGATGTCATAGCGCATATCATATTCCACGAACTCGCTGGCGCAGCCCAGGAAGCCCTCGCAGTGCTGGGCAACGAACAGCTGTTCCTTGGCCACATAACGAGGCTTGAGCACGCTCATCGGCAGGAAGGTCGCGCGCCCGCCGCGGTTCTTCTTCAAAAACGCGATGGCGCCGCGTGCCGCGCGCTCATCGGCAGACACGATATGATACATGGCGCCGCCCAGCGCATTGGAGATCGCGTTCTCATAATTCTCCATCGCGCCGAGCAGCTCGCTGACCACGCCCTCGATGCCCGGCAGGCTCGCCTTCGCGTTCATGACGGAGCGCACGCCCTGCTGATGCGTATACGGCTCCTTCATCAGGTTCTTCAGCACATCCCGGCGGTTCAGCAGGCGCTGATACAGCTCCTGCGCGCTTTCCAGCTCCATCCGCGAGCGGCCGGCTTCTTCTTCCAGCGAAGCGATCTGCTTACGCGCCAGCGCCAGCGAGGCGTCCATGTCCGCCTTTCGCTTCCTGCGGTCTTCATATTCGAACTTCGCTTCCTCCAGCATGCCGCGCAGCTCTCTGGCGCGCTCTTTGGCATTGGCATGCTCCAGCGCATACTTGCGCTTTTCATCCAGCTCGACCTTGCGCCGCTCCAGACGGGCGCTCTCGTCCATCGCCCTGGAATATTCGCCCTGCAGCTGATTGATCTCCCGATCCAGCGCATACATCTCCTTGCGCTGCTCTTCGTTTTCCACATCCTGCACCTGGATGGTCGTCTGCTGCATCGCGCAGCGGGAATCGAGCTCAAAGCGTTCTTTTTCCATCTCTGCGATCTGTGTGTTGAGCCGTTCGATCTCATCGACGATGACATTGATCTCGATGCGCGACAGCTCTTCCTTGTATTTCAGATACTGATCGGCCTTTTTGGCCTGACGCCGCAGCGGATTGACCTGACGCTCCAGCTCCAGGATGATGTCTTCCAGCCTGGACAGGTTTTCCTGCGTATTCTTGAGCTTGCTCAGCGATGTGTTCTTGCGCTTCTTGTATTTGGCCACGCCGGCCGCTTCCTCGAACAGCGCCCTGCGCTCTTCCGGCTTCGCCTCCGCAAACGAAGAGATGTTTCCCTGTGTGATGATGGAGAGCGAATCTCGTCCCAGACCGGTGTCCATCACCAGGTCGGTGATGTCCTTCAAACGGCATGGCGTCTTGTTGATGAGATACTCAGCTTCATTGTTCTGCCGATGCAGCCGTCTGGTGATCTCCACCTCGTCATAAGCGACATCAAAAAAACGTCTGGTGTTGTCAAAGACCAGCGTCACTTCCGCCAGATTCACCGCTTTGCGCTGCGCACTGCCGCTGAAGATGATATCGCTCATGCTGCTTCCGCCGCGCAGCGACTTCACGCTCTGCTCGCCGAGCACCCAGCGGATCGCATCATTGATGTTGCTTTTGCCGCATCCGTTCGGTCCGACGATGCCGGTGACATCTGAATCAAACGTGATGATCGACTTATCCGCAAAGGACTTGAATCCCTGCAGCTCAATTCGTTTCAGAAACATTCGCTGAGCCCCCCTGTCTCGTTTCGAATCACTCAGGATTATATCATAATTTTGCGTTTTAACATAGTATAAGCAGGAATTCTCCGGCTTTGCCTGAACGGGAATGACAAAAGCTGCGCGAGCATCTCGCCTTTTTGTGCTATGATGTAAGCAAGGATCCCGGCAGGCGGCCGGATAGGCAAAGGAGGCAGACCATGGCACAAAAACTGATGCGGGAGATGTTCCGCCTTTCGTTCGGGGAGGAAGTCGGCAACGCCGTCTCTCACGGCGTGATGGCCGTGATCACCTTCATCCTCCTTCCCCTGTTCGCGGTATACAGCTATATCCAGGGCGGCGTGATCCGCGCCGCAGGCACTTCCATCTACCTGATGTGCATGTTTTTTATGTTCCTGACATCCACGATCTATCACAGCATGAGCTATGGCTCGCCGCAGAAATATGTGTTCCGCAAGCTCGATCACATCGCCATCCTGTTTGCGATCGCCGGCAGCTACACCCCTGTCTGCCTGAGCCTCATCCAGGGGACGAGCGGCATCGTCATCCTCATCATCGAATGGTCGATGGTGCTTGCGGGCGTACTGCTCAAGGCCATCGCCAAGCGCAGCTATCCCATCCTTTCGATGGTGATCTATATGGTGATGGGCTGGTGCGCCGTCTTCTTCCTTCCGACGCTGCTGCAGCGCGCCCAGCCGCTGTTCCTCGTCTTCATCGTCCTGGGCGGGCTCATGTACACGGCCGGCGCATTCTTCTATGCCCAGCCAAAGCACGCCTATTTCCATTTCATCTGGCATCTGTTCATCAACCTCGCCAGCATCTGTCATTTCATCGCCTTGATCTTCTTCATCTGAATGAAAAGGAGCGAGACAGCCGCTCATGCAGCTGCTTCGCTCCTTTTCATTCACGCGGATAATGAGGCGGCGTACGCGCTGAAGTCCGCCAAAAAGGCGCTGACCGCCGCAGAGGCGATCTGTTCCTTCTTCCATGCGAGCACGGCGCCGGTCTCCAGCCGCGGGGCTAGAGGAATGTAGCGGATATGGGCATACGGACTTTCCAGGCGGAAGCAAAGCGCGGCGCCGACCCCGTTCTGCACCATGTTTACGGCATTGAGCAGCAGGTTGAAGGTCGCTGCGATCTCCAGGGATTCATAATCGTCGCCAAACCATCCGGCCAGCTCGCTGCGCACCGAATCCCGCTTGGCCATGATCAGCGGCACCTGACACAGGTCCTTCGGGGTCACATGGTCAAGCAAGGCCAGCGGGGAATCATCGCGGACGATCACGCCCCACTGTTCCCGATGCGGCAGGCGGATGAAAGAGTGGCGGCTGATGTCCGCCGGCTCCAGCAGCAGCCCCAGATCGAACAAGCCATTTTCCATCCCCTCACGGATATCGTCCGCCGTGGCGGAATGGATATTGAAACGCACCTGCGGATGCTTCTGTCGGAAACGCGCCATCTGCTGAGAGAGAAAGGTCATGTTGGCGGTCTCTCCACAGCCGATGGAGATCTCCCCCTGCAGCATCTGCGGCGTGCTGCTGAACTCTTGCAGCGTGCGCTCCGCGAGCGATACGATCTCTGAGGCCCTGCGCTTCAGCCGCATGCCGTCTTCCGTCAGCACGATGTGATGGCTGCCGCGGTGAAACAGCTTGACGCCCAGTTCCTCCTCCAGCTGCATGAGCTGACGGGAGAGGGTGGGCTGGGTGACATGCAGCAGCTCAGCGGCACGGGTGATGTTCTCCTCGCGCGCCGTCATCAGAAAATAGCGCAATACGCGAAGTTCCATGGCTCTTCCTCCTTTATATCCAAAAAAAACTGCAAAGCACCTTTGACAAGATCTTTGCAGTTCAACACGGTCAAAACAGCCTGCTGACATCGTTGAAGGTCGCAAACAGCATCAGTCCGATGACCAGCGCAAAGCTGCCTAGCATGATCACATTGAGGACGGATTCCTTCAGCTTGCGGCGGAACAGCTTCTCCAGCACGACGATCACGATGCGGCCGCCATCGAGCACCGGGATCGGCAGCAGGTTGAAGATGCCGATGTTCAGCGAGAACAGCGCCAGCAGCGAAAGGAACGGCAGAAGGCCCATGCTGGCGGTCTCCGCGGTCACCTGATAGATGCCCACCGGTCCGCTCACGCTGTCCAGCCCGACGCCCTGTACGATGTTCTGGATGCCGCGGATGATCATCGTCGAGTACTCGCCCATCTGCCCGGTAGCGACGCCGACTGCCTGCAGCTTGGTGATCGGCTCGGCGCGGGCGCTCAGCATCGCCCCGATCTGCCATGCCTTGCTTTCCTCATCATAAGCCGGCGTGATGTTCACGCTGACTTCCTCTCCATCGCGAAGCACCGTGAGCTTCGCTTCATCGTGATAATACTGCAGCTGCTCATTGAGGCGCATCGTGCTCATATCACGCAGCACTTCTCCTCCTGCCTCCAGCGCGACGATCTCATCGCCTGGCTGCAGCCCGGCTTCTTCCGCCGGGGATCCTTCCTGCACCTCATAGATGATCGGATCCGTGTCCACCACGACATATCCTTGCACCATGTTGATGCCGATGAGGATGATCCATGCCAGCATGATGTTCATGAAGGCGCCGGCCGCCATGATGATGACCTGCTTCCACGCCGCGATCCCGTTGAGCCGGCGCTCTTCCGGGACGTTCTTCATCTCTTCGTCTTCCTCGCTGCCATCATCCTCACCGGCCATCATCACATAGCCGCCAAAAGGGATAGCGCGAAGGGACAGCGTCGTCTCCTTGAATTTATGATGCCACAGCCTGGGCCCCATGCCGATGGAAAACTCATGGCAGTATACGCCAAATTTCTTGGCTGTGATCAGATGCCCGAGCTCGTGAATGATGATGATCACGCTCAGCAAAACGACAAAGGCAAGGATGCCCAGCAAAATTGATCCGATATCCATCAAAAAGCTCCTTTCCATTTCTCGCGCACGAAGGCTCTCGCCCACGCATCGCTTTTCTCGAGCACCGCATAATCCGGATCCGGCACGAAATCCGCCTGTGCCAGCGCGTCGATCACGCTGCGCTCGATGTCCAGAAAGCCGATGGCTCCCTTCAGAAACAGCTCTACGGCCATCTCGTCGGCGCCGTTCATGACCGCGCCAAGATTGCCGCCTCTTTTTCCCGTATCATACGCCGCCGCGAGCAGAGGCCAGCGCGCAAAGCTGGCAGCCTCAAAGTGCAGCTGTGCACAGCTCAGCAGATCCAGCGGCTGCGCGTTTTCCATCTTCAGCCGGTGCGGATAGCTCAGCGCATACTGGATCGGCAGCCGCATGTCCGCGGTGCCCATCTGCGCGATGATGGCATGATCCTGATACTCCACCATAGAATGAATGATGCTCTCCCGGTGGATGACCACATCGATCTGCTCATAAGGAAGGTCGAAGAGATGATGCGCCTCGATGACTTCAAAACCTTTGTTCATCATGGTCGCGCTGTCGATGGTGATGCGCCCGCCCATGTTCCAGTTAGGATGGTGAAGCGCTTCCTGCACGCTGACATCGTTCAGCTCATCACGGCTGCGCGCGCGGAAGCTCCCCCCGCTCGCCGTGATGATCAGCCGCCGCACTTCGCGAGGATCGTTGCCCTGCAGGCACTGGAACACCGCAGAGTGCTCGGAGTCGATCGGATACAGATGCACGCCGTGTTCGTTCAA
Source organism: uncultured Solobacterium sp. (assembly GCA_900543035.1). Taxonomy (GTDB): domain Bacteria; phylum Bacillota_I; class Bacilli_A; order Erysipelotrichales; family Erysipelotrichaceae; genus Merdibacter; species Merdibacter merdipullorum. The sequence continues at coordinate 7,884 of UQPV01000014.1, read as the reverse complement.
GGCAGCCTTGACCAGATCTCCGCCGGTCACCAGGCTTTCCTTATTGGCCAGTGCCACATCGTGATGATGCGCGATGGCGCACAGCGTAGGATGCAGGCCGCGGAAACCGACCACGGCATTGACGAGCACGTCATATTCGCTCCAGGCAGCCAGTTCCATCAGGCCTTCTTCGCCCCAGCACCAGTCCAGGTGCGGATACTTGCGGCTGAGCAGGTCATGGTCGCTTTCTTCTGCCACACATACCTTCTGCACATGCGGCAGCTGCGCGAGCAATGTCTCCAGCTGCGCGATATTATGTCCGACGCTGATCGCACGGATGCTGAAGAGATCGCTGTGATGGCGCACCACATCGACCGTCTGCAGGCCGATGGAGCCGCTTGCGCCAAGCAATACGATTCGTTTCACAGGGTCATCACCACCATATACAAAATGCCGAAGCACAGAAAATTAAAGATGAGGGAATCCAGCCGGTCCAGCACGCCGCCGTGTCCGGGAAGCAGATGGCTGAAATCCTTGCGGCCGTAACAGCGCTTCATCGCGCTGAACGCCAGATCGCCATACTGGCCACACAGCGGCAGAAGCAGGCCGGCGAGCCAGAAGACCCGCATGTCCATGCCAGGCATGAACGCGTTGAGCAGCAGGCCGATGAGCATGGACAACAAGAATCCGCTGATCCATCCGCATATCGCGCCCTCCCATGTCTTCTTGGGCGAAACACGCTCATTCATCTTATGCCTGCCGAGGAAGCGGCCGCCGAAATACGCGCCGGTGTCGCAGCCATAGGTGGCGATGATGATCAGCCAGATATAGGCCGGATGCGTCTGCACCTGCTCCAGCGCATGCAGCGTGAAGAAGAAGAGCATCACATAAGAGATGCACAAAAAGGCATCATTGGACGTGAAGTGCTCCGTAAAGACCGGAATGGACAGAAAGAACAGCACGGCGGCGCTCATCATCGGGAACAGGTATCTCTGCTGGAACACGCTGAGCAGATAGATGGCCAGCACGAAGAGGATGGCTGCCGGCCGGATCACTGCCGGCCATTTCCGGCTGCGTGAAGACAGGTTCATGAACTCCAGTCCGCCCACGACCACGACAAACACCTCGAGCAGACGGAAAGGAATGCCGCCGAAAGCGATGATCGGAAACAGGATGACGATCAGCAGCAGGGCCGTGATGACACGCGTCTTCATGCCTTCACCCCGCCGTAACGCCGATCTCGCATCGAGAACTCGTCGATGCAGGCGTTCAGCTGCTCCTCATCGAAATCCGGCCAGGCCACCGGTGTAAAGATCAGTTCCGCATAGGCGATCTGCCACAGCAGGAAATTGGAGATGCGCAGCTCTCCGCTGGTGCGGATCAGCAGATCCACCGGCGGATGCCCGCTCGTCATCAGATATTGTTCGAAGCCCTGCTCATCCAGATCGTTTTCCCGTTTTCCGGATGCGACATCCTGCGCATAGGCGCGGGCGGCCAGCACGAGCTCGCGGCGGGAGCCATAGTTGATCGCGATATTGAGGATCAGCCCCGTATTTTCAGCAGTGATGCGCACGGCATCCTCGATGACCGTCCTGGTCTCCTGCGGGAAGCGCTCGAGCTCACCGATGAAACATACCCGGATATTGCGCTCGTTGAGCTCACGGATATACCGGTTGAAAAACAGCTTCGGCAGTCCGCAGAGATAGCTGACCTCATCCTGGGGACGTTTCCAGTTTTCTGTGGAAAACGCATACAGGGTAAGCACCTCCACCTGCAAACGGCTGCATTCCACCGCGATCGTGCGGATCGTATCCGCCCCTTTCTTGTGGCCCGCCGTGCGCGGCAGTCCCTGCGCCTTTGCCCAGCGCCCGTTTCCGTCCATGATGATGGCAATATGCCGAGGGATCTTTCTGTCCATATGTTCCTCCTGTGCTGTCTGACGACTCCTGATAAAGCAAAACCCACAGTTATGTGGGTATTCACTTGTTATTCATTATACTGACATAATCTCGTCTGATTTCTCTTTGACCATGGCGTCGATCTTCTTGACATGGTCGTCGGTCATCTTCTGGATCTTTTCCTGCGCATCCTTCTTCATGTCCTCCGTCAGTTCTTTGTTCTTTTTGACCATATCATTTCCCTCACGGCGGTTGTTGCGCACCGCGACCTTTGCCTCTTCGCCGAACTTATGCGCGTCCTTGGCCAGCTCCTTGCGGCGGTCCTCCGTCAGCGCCGGCACGTTGATGCGGATGACATCGCCGTCATTCTGCGGCACGAGGCCCAGGTTGGCAGCGCCGATCGCATGATCGATCTCCTTCAGGATGGAACGGTCATACGGCTTGACGACCAGCTGACGTCCTTCTACTACCTGAATGGAAGAGATCTGATTGATCGGCGTCGGGCTTCCATAGTATTCTACGCTGACGCGCTCGAGCATATTCGCATTGGCGCGGCCGGTGCGGATCGTGCGAAGGTTAGCATCGAGATTGTCCAGCACCTTGTTCATCTTCTTTTCCACTGTGTCCAGAATCTGTTTCATTTACTTGTCCTCCATTGTCTTCTTCGTGATGATCGTTCCGGCGATGTCGCCTCTGACCGCCTTCAGGATATTGCCCGGCTCGTTCATGTTGAACACGATCAGATCGATATTGTTATCCATGCACATGCTCGTCGCCGTGGAATCCATGACCTGCAGCTCACGCTGCAGCAGCTCCATATAGGAGAGACGGTCGAACTTGACGGCATCCGGGTTCTTCTTGGGATCGCTGTCATACACGCCGTCCACGCCGTTTTTCGCCATCAGGATCACATCGGCGCCGATCTCGCTCGCGCGCAGGGCAGCCGTCGTATCGGTAGAGAAGTATGGGCTTCCGGTTCCTGCGCCGAAGATGACCACTCTTCCCTTTTCCAGATGACGGATGGCGCGGCGCTGGATGAATGGCTCCGCGACCTTCTGCATTTCGATCGCCGTCTGTACGCGTGTCGGAACACCTTTCTGTTCCAGGGCATTCTGCACTGCCAGGGCGTTGATCACCGTGCCCAGCATGCCCATGTAATCGGCCTGGACGCGGTCAACGCCCATCTGTTCCATCATCTTGCCGCGGATGAAATTGCCGCCGCCGACCACGATGGCCAGATCGATCCCCAGATGATGCACCTCTTTCAGCTCATCGGCAAGCCTGGAGAGCAGCATGGGATCAAACGCATACTCCGCAGAAGAGAGCGCCTCACCGCTCAGCTTTAACAACACTCTTTTATACATAATATAGTATGGCCCCTTCCGTGTCCTCAAAACACTCAATTCATCTTAGTAATTATACAATAAAACACCATGCTTTACCACCGGTTTTTTATCTTTACCCTCAAGAGTCCCCAAAAAAAGGCGGCATTCATCAAATACCGCCTTTGATCTGATCAACCCTTGATCTGGCTCATGACCTCTTCTACGAAGTTTTCCTCTTTTTTCTCGATTCCCTCACCAACCGCATAGCGGATGAAAGAGGAAACGGAAGCGTTGCTCTGCTTCAGGAAAGCGGAAACCTTCTGATCCGGATTCAGGAAGAATTCCTGATCCATCAGGCACTGATCCTTGAAATGCTTGGAGATCTTTCCTTCGATGATCTTGGAGAGCATTTCTTCGGACTTGCCGGCCATCTTCGGATCTTCCTTCATGATGTTCATCTGCACGCCGCGCTCATGCTCGACCACGTCTGCCGGGATCTCATCACGAGTGATGTATGCCGGAGACATGCTGGCGATCTGCATCGCGATGTTCTTCGCTACGGAAGCATCCTCCTGTCCGCTCAGCTTGGCGAGCACGGAGATCTTGCCGCCCATGTGCATGTACGCACCGAAGAACTCATCGTCATTCTTTTCTACGACAGCGAAACGGCGCAGCGTGATCTTTTCGCCGATGGTCGCGGTCGCATTGGTGATGACTTCCTCCAGCGTTCCCTGGCCGCTGTCGCATGCCAGCGCCGCAGCGAGATCAGCCGGACGCTTCTCGATCAGCACCTGCTGAATGGTATCGAGCAATGTCAGGAACTGATCGTTCTTGGCAACGAAATCGGTCTCGGAGTTCACTTCGAAGATCACACCGACATTGCCTTCGACGGCAACGCGGCTCAGACCCTCTGCAGCGATGCGGCCGGATTTCTTCGCCGCCTTGGCGATTCCCTTTTCGCGCAGCCAGTCGATGGCCTTGCTGATGTCGCCGTCGCACTCAGTCAGGGCCTTCTTGCAGTCCATCATGCCCGCGCCGGTCTTCTCACGTAATTCTTTTACTAAGCTTGCAGTGATCATGCTCGTATCCTCCTTCAATGATTATTCAGCGGCTGCCTCGGCAGGCTTTGCCACTGTCTTGGCCTCTGCCTTCGGCTCAGCCGTTCTCGGTCCTTCCTTCTTCTGGAACGGCGCTCTTCCGTCACGGCGCTTGCGGTCGTACGGACGACGGTTGCGGCGCTCCTCATTTCTCTGACGGCGGCGTCTTTCGTTCTCTGCGATCTGCTCTTCCACGTTGATGATGACATCCTTCATCGTGACGTCTGTCTCGTTCTCATCCTGGCTGTGTGCCACGCTGAGCAGTCCGCCCTTCGCCTCGACGATCGCATCGGCCATCAGCGTCGTGATCAGCTTCACGGAACGCATCGCGTCATCGTTGGACGGGATCGGGTAATCCACTGCTTCTGGGTCACAGTTGGTGTCGACCATCGCGAATACCGGGATGCCCAGCTTCTTCGCTTCGGCAACGGCATTGTGCTCTTCCTTCGGATCGATGACGAAGATCGCGTTCGGCAGCTTCTTCATCTCCTTGATTCCGCCCAGGAAGTTTTCCAGGCGAGCCTTTTCCTTCTTGATCTGTGCGACTTCCTTCTTCGGATACAGATCCAGCTTTCCGCTGGCTTCCATCTCTTCGATCTCAACCAGACGCTTTACGCGCTTCTGGATGGTGCGGAAGTTGGTCATCAGACCGCCCAGCCATCTCTGGTTGACGAAGAAGGATCCGCTGCGCAGCGCCTCTTCCACGACGACGGTCTGCGCCTGCTTCTTCGTGCCGACAAACAGGACCTTTCCGCCCTTTTCCGCGATGTCCTTCATTGCGGCATAAGCGATATCGAGCTTCTCCAGCGTCTTCTCCAGGTTGATGATGTAGACATTGTTTCTGCTCGTGTAGATGTACGGCTTCATCTTCGGGTTCCATCTGCGTGTCTGGTGTCCGAAGTGAACACCGGCTTCAAGCAACTTTCTCATTGAAACGACTGACATGTTAAAATTCCTCTCTTTCCGTTGATCCTCCATCATTTCCAACATCCGCAACTTTCTGTATGCCGTACACCGGCGAAAAGCACGGGCGGATGAATCCATGATGTGTGTCTTTTGGCGTGTCTGCACACGCTTTTTCAATTATAGCACAGCTGAACAGCTTTTCAACCGCTGATCGAACATTTTTACATTTTTGCCAGCGGATGCGCTTCCTCATACGCCTTGCGCAGCCGTTCCCGGCTGACATGCATGTAGATCTGGGTAGTGGACAGCGTTGCGTGTCCGAGCAGCTCCTGCACCACGCGGATATCCGCCCCGTTGTCCAGCAGATGCGTAGCAAAGCTGTGGCGGAACATATGCGGATGCACCCGGATGCTCAGCGAACAGCGCTCGCACTGCCGCTGCATCAGATACTGCACGCCCCGGGAAGTCAGCGGCTGCCCGCGCTGATTGACGAAGAGCACGCCATGCTCCTGTCTGATCCATTTCGGGCGCACTTCCCGGATATAGGCGCGCACTTCCTTTCCCACGCGCGCATAGAAGGGGACGATGCGCTCCTTGTCCCCCTTGCCCAGCACCCGCAGCACCCGTTCCTCATCATCGAAGCGATCCAGGGTGAGCGACACCGCCTCGCTGACCCGCAGGCCGCAGGCATACATCAGCTCGAACAAGGCGCGGTCCCGCTGCCCGCCCGGCGTATGGGTGTCGATGCTGTCCAGAAACGTCTTCATCTCGCTGACGAACAGAAACTCCGGGATCTTCCTGGGGATGCGGGGGCCTTTCACCTCTGCCAGCGGGCTGGCCTGCACGCCCATGTATTCATTGAGATAGCGATAAAATGAGCGCACGGCGGAGATATGCCGTGCGATGGTCGCATTGGCACATGGGCGGCCATGCTCATCCACGCTCAGCGAAGCGACATAATTCATCATGACGATGCGGTCCACATCTTCCAGCGAATCGATCCCCTCCTTCTTCAGGAAGGACAGAAAGCCCTCGATATCGCGGCGGTATGCGTCCTGCGTATGAACGGAAGCCGTATTGCGCATGGCCACATAGCGCAGGAAGCGCTCCAGATACTCCTGCATCTACAGCGCTTCCTTCAGCTCTCTGATTTCCTGCAGCGCCTGCGCGCTGAGCGCGCGGCGCCGTTCATGCTTCTTCACCTTCTCCTTCAGCCTGACGATGCCGAAATTGGCGTTCATCGGCTGAAAGTAAGCGGCGCTGGCATGCGTGATATAATGCGCCATGCTTCCCATGATGCAGGTGTCCGGGAAGACCAGCGGCGCTTCGCCCTGCATGAGCCTTGCCATGTTGATGCCGGCGATCAGCCCGCTGGCCGCGCTTTCCACATAGCCTTCCACCCCGCACAGCTGCCCGGCAAAGAACAGATCGTCGCGCAGGACACACTGATAGGTCGGCTTCAGCACCTTGGGCGCGCAAAGGTAAGAGTTGCGGTGCATCACCCCGTAACGGACGATGCTGCACTGCTCCAGCCCGGGGATCATCGACAACAGGCGCTTCTGCTCTCCCCATTTCAGATGCGTCTGGAAGCCGACGACATTATACAGCGTATCCACGGCATTGTCCTGGCGCAGCTGCACGACCGCATAAGGACGGCTGCCATCCGGGCGCTCCAGCCCCACCGGCTTCATCGGCCCAAACAGCAGCGTCTTGCGTCCGCGGCGCGCCATCTCCTCCATCGGCGCCTTCCTCCGCCGGCCCCAGGCCGCGCCCAAAATGAATAAAATGGAGAAAAAAGGCGGGGAATAGCTCTCCGTCAAAAATAAAAGGATGGGATGCCTGATGAATCCGACCATACTGTATCAACTCCCCCCCAACTCCCACTGCCAGATGATGTCCTATGTCCTGCAGACTGCCGAAGGCCGCCTGGTGGTCATCGACGGCGGCTGTCGGCCGGACGGCGAGGCGCTGCTGCGCTTTCTGGATATTCTGGTGGACGGGCCGTTCGTGCTGGCACAGCGCAATTTGGACCTATTGTTCCGCGGCTCGGAAAACCAGCGCATTCTGGACGTGCCAAAAAGCCTTGCCGCGGGCAGGGCTGTGTGGTGCACGGCGCCGCGCTGGGTGGGGGAAAAACGGGGCTGAGCCCGCGCGGTTCGCTTCGCACGCTGCTGTGGTAAAAAAGAAAAAGCAGGCGCTGCCATAGCGTATTGGCAGCGCCTGCTTTTTGCTTATAAACGGCCCGGCATTACCGCAGCTGCCCGTAGTCCCCGTCAGCCGCGTCATTTCCTCTATCCGCTCCAATGGAAATGGCGGTTCGCACAAAGGCTTCATGGCAATGCTCATCAGCTTCATGGGGTTGTCGTCTGCGGCCACACGGTTTGAAGAAAGGGCGCCGCAGCGGCGGCAGAGGTGGATGCTGGCCCACTCACCGCCTTTGCGCACCCAAACCGCCACAGCGTCCATAATGTCGCCGCAGCCTGCCCGACGGTCGCCGGGCGAGATATCCACATGCAGGCTGGCAAGGCAGTACGGGCGGTGGTTGCGGTGCCGGCTTCCCGCGTCACCGGGAGCCTAACTACTTTAGTATGAAATATGTGTCAGTGCATCCGGCCGGCGCACCGCCAGCCAAAGAAGGTCAACCGCCTGGCACACAGGCCGCCCAAAAATAAAATTAGA